>JBJKQX010000335.1:0-3868 GCA_046704965.1 Binataceae bacterium (SeqCode) | reverse complement strand
CAAGTCCCTTGCCCCAGTTATCCGCGCCGTGAGGTTCATCTCATCTGCGACAACTACGGCACCCACAAGCATCCCGCGGTCAGGCAATGGCTGGCGGCCCATCCGCGCTTCCACATCCACTTCACTCCCACCAGCGCATCGTGGCTAAATCTGGTCGAGCGCTGGTTCGCCGTGATTAGCCAACAAGCTATCCGCCGCGGCAGTTTCAGCAGCGTGGCAGAACTGGAACGCGCCATCACTCGCTTTCTCGGTTGCTGGAACCAACAGGCCAAGCCTTTCCTCTGGACCAAAACTCCTGCCCGGATTAAACGCAGCATCCCAAACCCTAAACTTATTTCCGAAACGTGACACTAGCTCAACCAGGTCGAGCGCTGGTTCGGGCTCATCACCCACCATGCGATCCGCCGTGGCTCGTTTCGCAGCGTGCGCGAACTCGTGCGAAAAATCGATCACTACGTCACCCACTACAACGCTTTCAAACGTCCATTCGTCTGGACTGCCACCGCCGATTCAATCTTCGACAAGCTTCAGCGCCTTTGCAAACTTATTAATGGGACGTCACACTAGGAAGCAGGGCCCACAGCACTCGCGCGTTTCGGTTGGCGAGCGCGACTGCAGCCACGTTTGGTCCCCGGCGGCTCTTGAGTCGGTTTGGTCGAAACACTACGCGGATCCTTTCGACGTTCCGCCGTGCGCACCGCCGAGCGTGCCCCGTGGATGAAGGGTGTTCGCAAGTAACGGTCGCCGCGTTTGCTGATTCCGAGCAAAACCGTCTTGCCCCCGCTGGACTGCCGACGCGGCATTAGGCTCGGCCACGCGCTCAATTCCCGACCGCTCTTGAACTCATGCCCGTTACCCACCACCGCCACCAGGGCGGTCGCGGTTAGCGGCCCGACGCCTTCTACCTGCAGCAGGCGCTGGCAGCGTTCGTCCTAGCGAAAGACTCGCGCCACACGCAGGTCGTACTGCCTAATGTGTTCGTCCAAAGCCCGCAACCGCTCCGCCATCTCTGCTAGCATCTCGCGGAACAGTCCGCTTAGTCCGTTCTCAGGGTCCTCAAGAATTGCTGGCAGCATCCGACGCAAGGGAGCGATTCCTCGGGCAACTACGATTCCGTACTCTGCGAGCAGGCCGCGGATCTCGTTGGCCAGCGCCGTGCGCCACTTTATCAGCTGCGTGCGAATCCGATGCAGCGCCTGTACGTCCTGTTGTGAGGGGGTCTCATTCGGTAGGAATCGCATCGATGGCGTCCCACCGCTTCGCAGGTCGCTTCGGCATCGTTGGCGTCGTTGTTGTTGCTCTTTACGTAGGGCTTGACGAAGTGCGGGCTCATCAGCCGCACTATGTGCCCGAGCTTGCCGATCTCCCGCGCCCAAAAGTGCGCTCCGGGGCCAGCCTCTATTCCCACCAGACATGGTGACAATTTCGCCAGGAGTGGCAGAAGCTGTCGGCGGGTATGCGCAGCACCGCGGCCCCGTGGCCATCCACTCTGTGTAACCGGAAAATATTCTTTGCCAGATCGATACCGAGCGTCGTAACTTTCATTCTTGGATCCTCCTGACTCTTCTTTGATGGTCAAAGTTACCATCCCGGCCCGTTCATCGAGGCCGTTCGAAGGTGAGGCTGGGTCCATTCCATCACTCGTCTTGCGACCGCCCGTTAACCGATTCGATGCTGCCAAGGCCACCACCGCGAGACAACCGACAGCCCCGTCTTCCGAGGGCGGGACGGAAAGCTGCTCAGGCTCCTCGACCGGGTCCCCGCTCCGCACCTGCTTGCTTGTCGCTGGTCAAAGGATCTCGGGAAATGCTGAGCTTGGCGTCCATAAAAGCCACTTAGGTGGTTACTCCAATAGCACAGTCTGCGAATGCGTCGCATCGGAATAGCCACTTCTCGTTGGGGGGAGCGAGGATATAGCGAAAATCTTACCCGATCCGACGAGCGAAACCAGGATCCGTTAGCCCCTCGTATAGGCTCAGCCTCGCTACGCCCGATAGCAAAAGGTACACATAAGCGGCATCCTCGCCTTCGATCGAAGAAAATCGTCCCGTTATGATGTATGCGTCGGGTTGTGATGGCTTGGCCAAGCTAACGATTCGTTCCTTGGGCAGCCACTCAAGCGTTCGCAGCCGATGAATGAGTTTAGCATCATTTCCGACCTCGACTGCCATAACGCCCCTCGCTATCCCGCCGCCGACATCACCAGCCTGACGAAAACAGCCTCTTTGCGCGCCTGAGGCTACAGCGTTGTCACGAATGCGAGTCAATTAGAATATCTAATGTTTGCGTCATTTATACACAAGAATTAGAGTAACAAATGACATGGGTAGCGGTGATTGCCCATGAGGTGGGCACGGCAGGTGTTTTCTCGCAAGGCACGAAGCAGCAATCGCAAGCGAAATCTGGAAATGGAAGTTTTAGGGAATCGTGTTACCGCCCGACTGTAAGCGAGACCTTCAGCATCAGGAGCTTGATGAGCTTTCTCCGGTTCTGGCCGGAATCGTCGCCCGGCGCAGACAGGTGGTGCGCAGATGGTGGAAGGTTTACGCCCTGTGTTTCGGCGGCAAACAAACCCTCTCCGATTCGGAATTCAGTCAGGCGATGGGTTCGACAATAGATTCGTTTTCCGACGTTATAACGGGCGACCTCGACGCTTACAGGGAGAAGCTTCATCGAGGCTCCTGCGCACTGGCGAGACGCGGCGTTTCATTCGCCGAAGCGGTTATGATCGTTCACCTGTTCGAGGAATGTTCGCGGTCGATTATTGGCACAAGCCTCTCGAATGACACTCGATCTATCCGTCTATACGCAAGTGCGCGCACCGGTGCATTCCGTTGATCGCCGAAGCCTATTTGCAGGCTGGCATGGCTGCGACTTGTGACATGACGGCTCTGCGGCAGCGAGTGCCCGATGGTGTTTTCCATGGTCTGGTGGGGAACGGTGCCTCGATGCTGCACCTGTATGAGCGAATCGAGGCAGTCGGTCGCAGCGGTTCAACAGCCTTGATAGTCGGTGAAACCGGGACCGGAAAGGAGCTCGTAGCGCGGGCAATCCATGAGTGCAGCCCGCGCTCTGAGGCCCCGTTCGTGGCGATAAATTGCGCCGCGCTTCCCGGCCATCTGGTAGAAAGCGAGCTTTTCGGTCATGTGCGTGGCTCGTTCAGCGGCGCCATTTCGGACGCGCAGGGGCTTTTTCGCGCGGCAAACGGCGGCACGCTGTTCCTCGACGAGATCACGGAGATGGGCATGGCGGCGCAGTCGCGGCTTCTGCGGACGCTCCAGGAAAGGACGGTGCGTCCGGTCGGTTACCTGCGCGAGATACCCGTGGACGTGCAGGTAATCGCCTCAACCAATCGTGACCCGCAGGAGGCAGTCATCCGAGGGCGTTTGCGCCACGACCTATACTACAGGCTCAATGTCGCGACTCTCAGCGTGCCGCCGTTGCGCGAACGTCGCGAGGACATCGGGGGCCTCGCACGACATTTCATGCGGATTTTCGGTGAACGGGTATCGCGATCGGTTCCGCTGAACGGTATCAGCGCGCAGGCGATGGAGGCGATGCACGAGTACGCATGGCCGGGCAACGTACGCGAACTGGCTAACGCGATAGAATCGGCGGTCACCTTCGGCAAATCGAGCACTATCGCGCTTGACGACTTGCCCAGAGCGGTTTCCGGCTTGACCGACAAGCCTGTCTTTCAAAGCGTGACGAGTATTCCCGAGGCGGAACGCGAACTGACACGTCGCGGGCTTCAGGCGACCAACGGCAACGTCTCGGCCACGGCACGCCTGCTCGGAATTTCACGCAAAAAAGTCTACGCGCGGCTCCGCAGGAACGAATTGGCCGCCTGAACTCTTGACTCCCGTAT
>JBJKQX010000334.1:0-4835 GCA_046704965.1 Binataceae bacterium (SeqCode) | reverse complement strand
AGTCGCGCGCAACCGAACTTGCCAAGTAAATAGAGTGTCTCTGCGGGCGGGCAGGGCGCGCGATGCGCGCCCTGCCTCGCGCGTCGTCGCGCACATATCCGCGCACTCCGTCGCATTCTTTGCGGGGATTGCCCGCTCGCGATATTATCTGAGACGGATGCCCACAACGCGCGAAGTGCTGGATACCACCCTCGGTCTGGAGCGCCAGAGCATGGAACTCTATGCGCGACTCGCGAAGTTCTACGCTTCTCAGGCCGAGCTGAGAGAATTCTGGTTCGGGATGGCGCGCGACGAGGCACGCCACGTCGGTGCGCTCGAACTGGTGGCGACGGTCCTCGGGCTCGATGACAAACTCGACCAGCCAAGCCCTGTCTCGCTCGAAGACTCGACGATTGTCGGCTTAAAGGCGCTGCTGGAAACACATACGCGTAGCGTCAAGGCGGGACTGTCCGTCGAACAGGCTTTTCGAATAGCGGTCGACATAGAGGAGACCGAACTCGAAGACCTGGTGGCGGATCTGCTCAAGGCGGTGCAGGCGCCCGAAGAATATCAGCGATCGCTGAGACTGCTGGTCCACGACCTGGGCGACTTGAGCTACATGATCGAGAAGAATTGTCAGGATTCGGACCTGCTTCAGCGATGCGACGCGTTGGTCAATCGCCACGCCGAGACGCTGCGGAACTACGCAGGCGGCCGTGGGAGCTGAAGGGCGCAGCCCCCGAACGCTGGTGGGGGCTGCACTGTTGGAAACGGCGGGCGACGCCGGCGCTGATCCGCCAGAAATCCCGAATAGTCGTCGACCCCGGCATTTCCGCAGCCTGATGTCGCCGTTGCCGCGGGCGATTTTTGTCGCGACGCTGCTCAACCCCGTCGGTAAAGTGATACGCGTGCGCCTCCGGACCGGTCAGAGGATGCACTTACGCAAGCATGTTCCCACCGACCGGTGGGTTGCGCGCGAGATTTTTGGGCTTGAGGCCTACCGACCGCTGCGCGAGCTTGCCCCCGTTCGCCGCATCGTTGACGTCGGTGCCAACATCGGCTGCTCGATCATCTACTTTGCCGGGCTTTTTCCTGACGCGCGGTTCGAGGCCTTCGAGCCTCATCCCGACAACCTTGATTTGTTGGCTTACCATTTCGCCATTAACCGACTTACGGCTCGCGTGCATCTGCATCCTTTCGCTGCGGGAACGGGAGAAGCGTACGCTTACCTGACTGACCGCGGCGGCTCTTCAGAGGTCGTCGCATCGCCCGAAATGGATACCATCCCTATTCGCATCGTGGATTTCTTCACGGCTATGGCACCCGGCCGAATCGATCTGCTCAAGATGGATTGCGAAGGCGGGGAATGGGAGATCGTGATGGACCCGCGGTTCGAGACGCTTGATATCGGTGCAATCGTGATGGAGTGGCACGTCAGCCGCAGACGTCCTAACGGCAAGCACGAGCTAACCGCGCGGTTGGAAAGTCTGGGATGGACGCTGTACGAGCTGGATGAAGGCCATGACTACGGCGAAGATACGCATGGTTCTTTATGGGCGATGCGTTGAGCTCGCGCTTAGGTGCGAAGCCTCCCGTCTTGGCAGACATGGCTGGATAACATCGTCTTGGGCAAGCGGCATCTGTAGGCCTGAGCTAGCGGCGATCACCGCTCGTTCCCGGAAAGCCCCGTTGCGCGGTGCCCCTCTTTCAAGCGCGGCGACTGATGACTATATTGTTTCGAGCCGCTGAGGAGTCGGCTAATTGGCAAGCCACCTGACTCTGGATCAGGCGATTGGAGGTTCGAGTCCTCCCTCCTCAGCCAAACTCACACCCACGATGGCCCCATCGTCTAGTGGTTAGGACACCGGCCTCTCACGTCGGTAACGCGGGTTCGACTCCCGCTGGGGTCACCAATAAAATCAACACAATCAAGGCATTTTCCCATTGACCGTAGGGCTCTGCGCGGTCAATGGGGATAAGTTACTGAGTCGCGGCAAAAAAGTCCTCGCCCAGCCCGCAGGACTCCGACCGCTCTTCCTCCAACATTGACTCCAGCTTGACGAGCCGCACGCATCGCGACGCTAACCCCTCAACGAGCCGTGTTCATGAATCCGGCGCAGGCGCGCGAGATCGCCCAGGCGTGGCAGGAATGACCCGAGCTTGTGAATTACTTGGCACTCAGTCGATTCCGAACCGCTTTCGTTTGCGCCAAAGCGTCGTCGTGTTTATCCCGAGCGTCGCGGCGGCTTCCTCTAGAGTCGCGCTTTCGGCGAGGACCCGTGTGATGTGTTCGCGCTCAACCTGTTCGAGGCTCGGCGCGGAGTTAGCGCTTTGCGAAGATGGCTTTGGTGCCGGCCGAAAAATCGCATCGGGCAAATCTTCGGGTCCGACAGTGTCCTTACTGCTCAGTACGACGGCCCGTTCCAGAGCATTGCGCAGTTCGCGTACATTGCCCGGCCAATGATAATGGGCTACCGCTGAGGCCGCCTCGGATGAAAGCCGCACGGGAGGCCGACGATTGCGGATCGCCACCGTGCGCATTAGGCGCTCTGCCAACGGCAGGATGTCGGCTTTGCGTTCGCGCAGGGCGGGAAGATGCAAGGTTATAACGTTGAGCCGGTAGTAGAGATCTTCCCGGAACCGCCGGGCGACGACTTCGGATTCCAGGTCACGGTTGGAGGCTGCGATGATTCGAGCGTCGACGCGGATGGTAAGGTCACTGCCAAGCCGCTCAAAATCGTGTTCCTGTATAAAGCGCAGGAATTTCGTCTGAAGCCCGGGACTAAGATCGGCTATTTCGTCTAGGAATACTGTCCCGCCGTCAGCTGCTTCAAGGCGTCCCGGTTTATCCTTTATTGCGCCGGTGAATGCTCCGCGCATATGGCCGAACAACTCGCTTTCGAGCAACTGCTCGGAAAGTGTCGTGCAGTTTACTACGACAAAAGCCCGCTCCCGGCGCGGGCTCCATTGATGGATCTGTTTCGCGAGCACGTTTTTGCCCGTGCCGCTTTCTCCGGTGAGAAGAATGGTCGCATCAGTCTGGGCGGCTCGACGGGCAGTGTCGAGCGCATGAAGCATCGCGGGGCTTCGCGAATCGAGCAATGGTACTTCTTCGACTGTGTCGCGCAGAGTCTGATTCTCTAGTTGGATTGCTCTGAACTCTATCGCTCGCTCTACAACGTGCTGGATCTGGGTAAGTGAAAAGGGCTTGGTCACGTAGTCGTAGGCACCCGCTTTTATCGCGACTACGGCATTCTCTACCGTCGCGTAAGCGGTCATCAGGATGACCAACGTTTCGGGGCGCCGGCGCTTTACCTCACGCAGCAACTCGAGACCGTTCATCTCGGCCATCCTAAAGTCCGTTAGCACGAGATCTACGATGTTCTCATCAAGAATTCTCAGCGCTTCGCCGGCGCTTGCTGCGCCGGACGCGTCGTGCCCGCATGACTCGAAGAAGGCGACCAGGTTGCGCCTGATGTTTCTCTCGTCGTCGACAATGAGTAACCTTGCCATCAAACTTCCGACGCCACAGGCAATTCTACAATGAAGTGACTTCCATGGGTTTCCGCGCCCTCAAGAAAAATGCGACCACCATGGGCTTCAACAATATCCTTGACGATAGCTAGACCGAGACCGGCGGAGCCTCTTTCCGTGCCGTTGCCGTACTGTGCGAATCGCTCAAAGACATGAGCCCGCAACCCGGTCGGGATTCCAGGCCCCGAATCTTCGACTTCAAGTCTCACCCTAGTGTCCAGTTCGCGCGCGGTTACACCAATGCGTCCACCGCTGGGTGTGTACCGAAGCGCATTGCCGATCAGGTTGGACAGCACCCATGAGAGCTTCACCGGATCGCCCGAGATCTCCGGCACGCGCTCGATTCGTCTCTCCAGACTTATGTGCTTTTCGTCGAGCTGAACGACAAACCGATCGCACACTTCGTTCGCGATACGGGCGGGGTCAAGACGTTCCTTTTGAAGCACGATTGAGGCCGCCGTACCGCGCGCCAGGTTGAGCAGGTTGTCGGCAAGCTGCTTCATCCGTGTACACTCCTCGACGATCGTCCGTACCAGCTCAGCCTGTCTTGGTGTGAGTGAAGATTGATCACGGGAAAGCAGCTCGCCGGACAGCGCGAGCGAAGTGAGCGGAGTTCGCAGTTCATGTGAGAGCGTGGCGACGAGGTTGGTACGGGCCCGGTCCTGATCGCGCAAATACGTGACGTCCTGCAAAATCAGAAGTGTGCCGATGGCGCTGCCGTCCTTCTGCGTAAGAGCGACCGGCTTCAGGATGTAGGAGTGGTCACGGCCACGTACGTGCAACTGCACTTCAACGCGCTCTGCTTCCGGCTCGGTCCTGCGCAGGTGCCGCAGCGCGTCACGGATTCTGAGATAATGAGGATGGTTGCTGCTGAGATCGTCGAACGAGCTGCCAAGCGCATCGATCGCATCCACGCCGACAATTATCGCGGCAACTTCGTTGATATGAGTGACCCTCCCGTCCGGATCGATCAGGACTATGCCGTCTTCGAGTCCTTCGATGATCGCTTCTATCTTGCTCTTCTCGTACACAAGGCGTTCGACGTTCAGCTTTTCATATTGCTCCAGACGTTCGGCCATCTGGTTGAATTCGCGGGCGACGGTACCGAGTTCTTCGAGCCGCTGTGGCCCAAGCCGAACCTCGGACTTACGCTGACTGATACCGCGAAGTCGTTCCGCGAGTTCGGTCAACGGCCTTGACAGCGAGAGACCAAGCCACCATGAAAGGGCGACGCCTGCGACCAACAGTCCAAAGAGCCCGGCAGCAAACTCGTAGGTGAGACGCTTCCCAATCTGCATCGCGCGACTGTCGGCCCTGAACAT
>JBJKQX010000333.1:0-6002 GCA_046704965.1 Binataceae bacterium (SeqCode) | reverse complement strand
CAGGTGAAAATCTCGTTCATGGAATATCTCAAGGTGGGCGTGCCGATAACCGTGCTCACGATCGCGGTCGACCTCGTGATGCTGCGGATCGGCCTTTAGACGTTCAGGCGGCTTTGGCCGCTTGATCACCTGGAAAGCTGCTTCGCACGACCTCGGTGGCACGGACCGCGTCGGCAACCATCCTTTCGATGTCGAAACGCGCTTCGGTCTGCTCGACCTCGGCAAGATTTGCACGGGTCTCCGGATGGGCGGGGACGAAAAGCGTACAGCAGTCCTCGTCCGGAATAATTGAAGTCTCGAAGGTGCCGAGTCTGCGCGCCTCGGTGATGATCTCGTTCTTGTCCATCCCGACAAGGGGACGCAGGATGGGCATCGACGCTGCCCGCTCGATAACCATCATGTTTTCCAGCGTCTGGGATGCCACCTGACCAAGACTCTCGCCCGTGACCAGAACGGTCGCCCCGCTGCTGCGCGCCAGCGCACTTGCGATCCTCATCATGAAGCGCCGGTAGAGCACCACGCGAAGCGGCCGCAGGGTCTGCGCGACAATCACACGTAGAAACGCGCCGAACGGCACCAGCATCAGGGTCGAATGGGCCTGGTAGCGTGTCAGATGGGCAGCCAGTTCCTTCGCCTTGTCGCGGCTTGCGGTCGAAACGAGAGGATGGGCGTGGAAGTGCACAAAGTTCATCCTGAGCCCGCGCTTCATCATTCGATACGCCGCGACCGGTGAGTCGATTCCTCCCGACAGCAGCGTGATCGCGCGACCCGCTATCCCGACGGGAAGACCGCCCGCGCCCGCGAGTTTTCCGGCCGAAACGTACGCCCCCTCGGGCAGCACTTCGATTGAGATGTTGAGTTCGGCGTGCTCCAGGTCGACCCGAAGCCCCAACGCCTCGACAACCGCCGCGCCGACCTCGCGATCAATCTCCATCGAGTTCATCGGAAACCGCTTGTAGTCGCGCCGCGCGGTCACCCGAAAGGTCCGCGCGGGCCATTGCCGCGCACGCTCGACGGCTGCGCGCTTCATGGCTTCGATATCGAGTGCGACCGGATAACTGAGCGAAAAGTTTTGCAGTCCAAAGATGCATCTTGCCCGCTCGATTGCGACATCGTCGGGCAACTCGTCGGGCAATTCGAGCATCAGCCGCGGACCAAGCGAACGCATCCGGCCGAGTTTATAGTCGGCGAAAATTGCGCGCAGGTTCTGCTTTATCTGCTCGACGAAGCGCCATCGGTTTCCGCCCTTGAGGGCAACCTCGTGATATCGGCCAATCAGAAAACGCATACTTCAGGATCGGACTCGGAGTCCGATTACGCGCCTAGAGTGTCATGACCGTGGGCCCAAAGCCAGACGGGCGCAGCAAGGTCCACTGTTGCGGTCGGGTTATGATATACTGACGTTATCCGGTGCAAGCTGCGACAATTATCCGATGAATCTGACCTCCACGAATATCCGCACTATCGAGCGACTTCGTGAGACGCTCGGCAAGAGTGATTCTCCCGACCACTCGCTTCCTGCGTCGAACGGCGTGCGCGGTGCCGCGGTACTGGTTCCGCTGGTCGAGCGCGCGGGCGACCTGAGCGTGGTTTATATCCGCCGTTCCGACCACGTCGAAAGCCATCGCGGGCAGGTGGCGTTTCCGGGTGGGCGCGTTGACCCGACCGATCGCACGCTGCTGGAAACTGCTCTGCGCGAGGCGCATGAGGAAGTCGGTCTGGAACCGGGATACGTCGACGTGCTCGGCGGGTTCCCGATCATGAACACGCTGACCAGCGGAGTGTCGGTGGCGCCGTTCGTGGGCGTGGTCACGCGCGAGGTTGATTTTCGGGCCGATCCGAAAGAGGTCGCCGAAGTCTTCGAAGTGCCCGTCTCGGCGCTTCACAGTCCGCGCTATCGCG
Source organism: Binataceae bacterium (SeqCode) (assembly GCA_046704965.1). Lineage (GTDB taxonomy): Bacteria > Desulfobacterota > Binatia > Binatales > Binataceae > DTIX01. The sequence continues at coordinate 4,100 of JBJKQX010000333.1, read as the reverse complement.
GCAACTACGAATGGCGTCGCGACTCGGGGCCCTCGTCGAGTTTTCCTGCTATCCTGTACGGCGGACAGACAATATGGGGCCTTACGCTCCGTATCACTGAAAACCTGCTGGAACTGATGGGTATCGCCTGAAGCACGTTGCCCGCGGCGCGTCTGCGGACAGCTTTTGCCGCCGGCAGGTTGACCATAATGACCGGCCCTTTGCGCGGTCCCACTCTTCACCTCCACGATAAGGAGATTTTGTCATGAGTTCGATTGACCCCACCCCCGAGACCATTAAAGCGTTGAGCGAGGCTCCGGACACCGGACCGGTAGTGATGCTCAACCTGCTCAAATTCAAACCCGGCAACGGCGCGGAGAGCTATGCGCGCTACGGTCGCCCGGTGACAAAGATGATCGAGGAAATGGGCGGCAAGATCGTCTTCGCGGCGCCGGTCGAAGGAACATTTATCGGCGACAAGAAATGGGACGCGATCATCCTCGTGCAATATCCGTCGCGCAAGCAATTCCTCTCGATGGTCACGAGCCCGGAGTACCAGAAGATCCATGTCCATCGCGAGGAAGGCCTCGAGGCGACCGAACTCTACATCACGAATCCCGCAAACCCGCTGTGGTGACAAGAGAGACCATAAGCGGTCGCCTGGCGGCGCCATGGGATCGCGAGCAATGAACGAACTCAAGCTGGTCGGAGGTTACGGATCGCCTTACTCGCGCAAGATGCGCGCGGTATTGCGATATCGACGGATTCCGTTTCGATGGATAATCCGCGGCTCTGCCGAGGACGTTGGAATCCCGCCGGTTCCGGTCGCTTTGATTCCCGTACTGGTGTTTCCCGGACAGGCCGGCGGCGCCGACACGGCGATGATCGACTCGACATTCCAGATTGCGAAGCTCGAATCGATGTTCAAAGAGCGCGCCCTTGTACCGCCCGACGCAGCGCTGGCCTTCCTTAACTCGCTGGTCGAGGATTACGCGGACGAGTGGCTGACCAAGGCGATGTTCCACTTTCGATGGAAGTACGCGCCCGACATCAGGAAGGCCTCGTGGACACTGGTTCTCGATCGCAACCTGCATCTCGAGCATGAACGCCTCGAACGTGCCGCCAAGGCGTTTGGCGAGCGTCAGATTGAGCGGCTTTCGGTGGTAGGCTCCAGCGACACGACCGCACCGGTAATCGAGGACAGCTATCGTCGTCTGCTCTCCGTCCTTGACACGCATCTGGCGGGCGGGACGCCCTTCGTCGCGGGCAAACGGCCGGGAGTCGGCGACTTCGGCCTGTTCGGCCAACTGAGTCAGCTCGTCGACTTCGACCCGACCTCGGCCGCTATCGCGGCAGACAAGGCGCCGCGCGTGGCCGCATGGGTGTGGCAGATGGAAGACCTCGCTTCGCTCGAAGTCGGCGACGACGGATGGGCCTCGCGCGATGAGGCCCGCAAGGCTATTCGTCCGTTCATCGTCGAGATAGGCAGGACCTACGCACCGTTCCTGATCGCGAATGCGCGCGCTATCGCGAGCGGTGCCGACGAAGTGCGCTGCGAAATCGACGGGAGGCCGTGGGTGCAGAAACCATTCGCTTATCAGGGCAAGTGTCTCAAATGGCTGCGCGAAGCGTATTCCGCGCTGCAAACCGAAGATCGCACCTTTGTTGACGAGTTGCTTTCAGACACGGGGACCGAAGCGCTCTTTCACACGTCGCTGTAGCGCGTTTCGCCCCACGCGCGATCGATGAGCGCACGCTCCGATGCAAAGACGGCTGGACGGTCGGACGATGAGTATCCGCGCCCGCGTGCAGAAATTCTTTCCCGCTGTGTCCCGACCCGCCGCAGACCGCTCACTCTCTGCCGGCGACAAATCGCGCCGAAATGTGATTTCGGACAAGATTGGCCTCAAGATAAACAAACTCTAGAATTAGCGCTGGCAGTTTTCGTCCAAACGGATGATGCTACCGGCGATCGAAAAGGGCGCGCGCGTGTCGCTTTTCGCCGCTTGCGAATTGTCCGACAATCTTGCGCGGGCATTCGACCGGGTACCATGTCCGCGCCGTCTGAGTCCCCGTGGAGCCGGGCAGGCGAGAAAAATTCGAGGGTGTCCGTGAACTGCAAGCAATGGCTTTCCCTGACGCGACGATCAACGACGTCACCCGAATCTCCGGCACCCAGACCTTTGCGGGTCGCATCCGTACCTCATCATGCGCCCGATACCGCTAACCCGAGCCTCTCAATGGACTTCCTGTTGAACGCTCGCCCGGGAGGACCCGATGGCATCCGGCGCTGAAGCGGTTCGCCTCGACCGCCTTAATCACTGCCCCTTGCCGCAGCCGACTCCGGAGGTGGATTCGTGGAAGCGCAAGGCGCAGTGGGTGACCTGGGGTATATTCGGGATCAATTTCGCCCTGCTTGCTTTCTCGATCGGTGACTACCGCGTCAGTATCGATTCGGGCTACCACATCTCACTTGCCCAGTGGTACGCACATCACGGCCAGGCCTGGTGGGACCATATCAACTACGGACCCGTGGGACGGCCCAATCTGCAGGGACCAGCTCTGCACGTCGCCATCGCTATCCTCGGCACAATTCTGGGCGGTCGCCCGGGCAATTTCATTGCGGCCAATGCCATTCTCGCCGTGGCGCAATGGGCCGCCGCGATAGGCACGGCCTATTATTTCGCGCGCAAGATCGGTGGCGACGTAGCCGCGATGTTCGCGGTCGCGATACTCGCCGGAAGCGGATTCTCCTCCGCGTCGTTTTACGTTGGCGTGCCTTCGGGATGGGTATTCATCGCGGTTCCGTGGGCCGTTTACTTCTTCCTGAACGATCGACTGGTGCTGGCAACTGCCGTCACCACCGTCAGTTGCTACATGCATCTGGGCGGATTCCTCACCGCTCCGCTGGCGCTCTTCATCGCGGCAGTGCTCGAAGGCCGATGGCGCTCGCTGTTAAAGGTGGGGCTGGCGACCGCTATCCTCACCCTGCCCTACTCGGTTCATTTCCTGTCCAATCTTTCGTGGTATCGCGGTAAGCATGCCCACGAGTCGCTAAGATTCGACGTGGGAATCCTGATGCTCGGCGTCGCCGGGTTCTTCTGGATGCTGAGCCGGCGCACGGCAGACACGTTCCTTATCGCGTGGGCCACGGGACCGCTGGCGTGGCTCTTCCAGGACTATCATCGTTTTCTCCTGCAATCCTCGATCGCAGCGGCAGTGCTGGGCGCATTATTGCTGACGCATTTGATGGGCAGGATTTCACTTCGCCGCGCGCGATCCGCGTTTGCGTGGAGTGTGGTCATTATCGCCACGATTTTTCCGCTTTCGATACCAAGCCTCGCCGGTGAGATTTCGTGGGACGCCGGTATCCGTTATCCACGGATGCTGAACTGGAACGAGGCGCGCCAGCTCGCCGATATCATCACGGCCAATCATCTGAACAACCGGTTGCTTGCCGTCTACCAGTTCTCGCTGGGTCCCGCGATTGCGGTTTTCACGCCGGTCACGGTGCAGCGAGGTCATTGGGTGGAAGTACAGCCGGTTCACGATCCGGCCAACAACGTACCGGCAGAAAACAAGACCTATATTGTCCCGCTCGGACCTGACGACCCGATGCTAACCGTGCTCAGCAACGAAGGCCTCATCAAGGTTTACGGCGGCACGGGAGACACCGCGGTACTGCTGCTCGGCAAACGCGCCCGACCCGATGTAGCGCAAGCGCTTTTCGTCAGGACGGTTTCGCGCGATGCGGAGTGGCTTGCCCTGCACTCGGTCAATAACGGTACGCCTGCGCCCGGCCAGATGTTCAGCCTCATGAGCGCGGCAGGGCGCGCGGCGCATCGACGCAAGCTCGACGTGCAGCGGTTTTACGCGGGCAGAATGGAGATGGCGACGCTGATTTACGCCTACTCGATGGAGCCCACGCACCCCCGGCTCGCGAAGCGGTTAAGACGCGCTGCGATGGATTTCGGGACCATCGCGAGCTATCTGAGCGATGTTGATCCGCTCGGCAGGATAAGCGTCCGGCAGCAGGCCCGGTTTCGCCGCGACATGGCCGCTCTCGGGGTTGATCTTGCGGAGCAGGGTAGCCATCCGTTTCGCGGAAACAGGGTGAGCGT
>JBJKQX010000332.1:0-7431 GCA_046704965.1 Binataceae bacterium (SeqCode) | reverse complement strand
TCGGCGATCTCCGTGCAGATTTGCATCGCGCGGGCGGTCATGGGCTCGAAGTCGGAGGCGGCCTCGCGTACTTCGCGCAGGATGTCGCGCACCTCGCGCTCAATCGTGGAGACGTGCTCGGCAGTGGGCGGAATCTCGAGTTCCGCATGCACCATCGACTCCGCATGCTCGGAAGCAGCGCCGTCCTCGAAGGATGCGAGCCTGCCATCTTCGTTTCGCGCGACCCGGAATATCGGATGAAGCATCATCCTGACCGGCGCGTCGATAGTGTGGAAATATTCGACCAGGCTGTCGATTATGAATGGGCAATCGCCCGTGCAGGTTTCGATTACGACGGTACCTTCGCCGTCGGAACCCGACATGACTCGCACCGCGACCGGGCCGGTCGCGCGGGAGAAGAATTCGAAGGCCGAGTTGAGCATCCGCAGGCGTTCATCGGCGCTGAGTCGAGTCTTCAGGTCTGCAGGTTCACGCGCGAAGAGCCGCTCGGCGAAAAGCTTTAGGTGCCGGGCCTGCTCGCCGGAGGTGGTGCGTTCGATAAGTTGATTAAGCTCGGATGCGAGGGACATGGTTCAAATCGACGGGCCTGTCTCGGATTATAAGTCGCCTTGGATAGTCTGGCTAATCATTCGCAGCGATGGAGCGGTTCGGGAAACGCCGTACACTGATGAGGATATGCCCATAGTATCGTTTGATAAACGGCGCGGGCTGACACGATGGCTGAAATCGAAGTAACCGCGATGACGTTCGGGCCCTACGCGGTCGGGCGGGCGGCGGACGGAAGGACCGTGATGGTCGCGAACGCAGCGCCCGGCGATCGGCTCGAGGTGACGGTTACGGCGCGGCGGCGGGATTACGACCTCGCCCGCGTCGGACGCGTCGTCAGTCCCGGGATCGACCGGCGCGAGCCGCCATGCCCTTTCCTGCCGCGATGCGGCGGGTGCGACTGGCAACAACTCCGATATGCGGCGCAGTTGCGGGCCAAGGCCGAGCTTGTCGCCTCTGCCTTTGGGCGGGCGTTCGGTACCGAGATCGACCCAGAGGGACTGGTCGAGCCGTCGCCGTCCGAGTTCGGTTATCGTTCGCGAATCAGGCTCAAGGCGGATTCGCAGGGACGGCTTGGATTCTTTGAACTCGGGACCAATCGGCTGGTTGCTATCGATCGATGCATGGTCGCGGCCGACGCTCTGGTTCTTCCACTCGAAATCGCCGGCGAATTGAAGGGCGCGCTAAACGAAGTAGAAATAGTTAGTAACGGACAGTGCGAGGTTGTCATAGCTCATCTTCGTCGTCCGCCCTCTTCGTCACAGGTCAATCGTGTTCAAAGCCTGATGGACGAAAACCCGGCGCTGCAGGGGGTGGTCCTTCGCTCCGGCTTATCCCGCCAGGTCCTTGGCAATCCTGAAACACGAATAGAAATCGAACAGGGATTGGATCTACGTGCCGACGCGGACATGTTCAGTCAGGTCAATCACGAACAGAACCGAAAACTCGTCGCGAAAGTCATGGAGATGGCTATTCTGTCGCAGGGGGTCGAGCTGCTGGACCTGTTTTGTGGGGCGGGAAACCTGAGTCTTCCGGCGGCGCGTCGCGGTGCAAAGGTGACGGGAATCGACTCCGACCCGCTCGCGACAGGAGCGGCAGAGCGTAATGCGGCTCGGCTTAGACTAACAGGTGTTAAGTTCATGGCGATGAAAGCCGCGCAGGGTATCCAGTTTCTTGCCCGCGCGCGTTACAGGCCCGATGTCGTGATTCTCGATCCTCCCCGAACCGGGCCTGCAGATTTAATTGAATCGGTGGCCCGGATGGCTCCGAGACAGGTCATTTACGTGTCGTGCGATATTGCAACTTCATCGCGAGACATGCGTGCTCTAATTTCTCGACGCTATCGCATCGGGGGTGTTTATGCGTTCGATTTCTTTCCGAACACGCATCATGTGGAAACGATAATCCACGCTCTATTGACTTAGATTGTGGGCCGTTCTTAATTGGTAGTGGCCGTTTTCCACAGGTCCCCGCCAGAGGTTGGATCGAAGCGATGCCCAAACAAGAAAAGGAAAAGCTGGCCCGGCCAAAGATTACGATAATCCCAGGTCGTGGCGTGGCTCAGACTATCAATTATCTGCTCGAGGATCGTGACGAACTCGAGTGGATCATCGCTGTGGGCCGAACCAAGAACGGCGAGCTGTTCTTCTACGACACCGGCGGCGATATCGTCGAAGACCTCGGCACTTTGGAGTATCTGAAGGCGCGGATTGTTCGCGCGCACTTCGGCGACGAGTACGATTGATGTAGACGGGCAACCGCGGCAGCAACAGGTCGATCTCGCGCGCTCGCTTCAGTCGTCTTCGAACTCCTGCTCCGGCGGGAAGGCGTAGACGATTCCCTTCACGACCTTCAACGGCACCCGGTACAGGTACTTGCCGCACGCGCTGGGCGGTCCTGCGATACACTCGCCCGTTGACGGCTCGTAGTAGGCGTTGTGGGTCTGGCACATCAGATAGCGCCCCTCCTCTGCGACAAACTGGTTATCAACCCAGTCCATTGGCATCGGAACATGCCTGCATCGGTTGACGTAGGCGTGAATCTCCCCGCCGAAATCGACAACGAAGCACTCCTCGTCCGCACCCCGAATCGGCAACAGGAACTTTATCGACTGGCCGGGTTTCAGGTCCGAAGTTCGACAGACGCGGTAACGCCGTCGTTTCAACGAACCTTCGCCCGCCCGCTCTATTGAGGGGCGGCGATCGTGTTTCTCAGGCATCCTATCTTTTCGATTTCCACCTCGACCGTGTCTCCGACCTGCATCGGTCCGATACCCGAGGGCGTGCCGGTCGATATGACGTCGCCGGGCAGCAGCGTCATGACGTGCGAGATGAAGCTCACCAGATAGTCGCAGCTGAAAATCAGGTTGGACGTACGATTTTTCTGGCGCTGTTCGCCGTTCAGGCGTGTTTCGACCTGCAGGTCGTCGGGTTCAACGTCGGTCACGATAACCGGCCCGATCGGAGCAAACGAGTCAAAGCCTTTTGCCCGCGTGAATTGACCATCCAATCGTTGCAAGTCGCGCGCGGTAACGTCGTTGAGGCAGGTATAGCCCAGTACATATTTGCGAGCGTCTTTTTCCGCGACGTTTTTTGCGGTGCGGGCAATCACGATCGCCAGTTCACCTTCATAATCGAGCCGCTTGGTCTGGGGCGGATAGACGATCGCGTCCTCCGGTCCAATTACGGCGGTTGAAGGCTTGATGAAAAGCATCGGGGCCTTGGGTAGCTCGCGCCCGGTCTCTTCGGCGTGGTCGCGATAATTGAGCCCGACAGCGACTATCTTTCCGGGAAGGACGGGAGCCAGCAGCCGGATTTCGGAGGAACCTATCGGTTTGGCGTTGCTCACCGGTTTGAGAGCGTCGAGCGGGCCCTCAAGCAGCGTTACGCGGTCGCCATCCAGCGCGCCGAAGCGCTCTTCATTACCGTAGTTAAAACGAATTATTTTCATTGGCCGATAAACTCCCGCGCGTTGATGCCTCGCGCCCCTTTGAACTTGCCGAGCTCAGGCAAAGCTCCTAGCATCTTTGAATTGAGGCCTCTACAGGCCGACGTCGTCGCGAATCGTTCTAACCGAATCGCGCTCCTCAAGCGTGGCCTCTCCAATGGACAAACCGATAATAAGAGCAGTCGAAGCGTTTCCACTCGAACAAGACGGGCAGACCTCAATCTGCCTGCGCGACCCGACCGGTCTTGCGCCCGAACCGATTATGCTGGGAATGGGCGCGTATTTCATCATAACCCTTTTCGACGGAAGCAATGACCTGCGCGACATCCAGGCTGCTTTCACGCGACGCTTCGGGCAGATTCTTCCGCTCGATCGCCTGAACGAACTAATCGAGGCGCTCGACCGAGCGTACTTTCTCGACTCGCCCGCTTTCCGCGAGCGCGTGCGTGAAGTCCGCGACGAATTCCGCGCCAGTCCCGTTCGCTCCGCGGCGCATGCCGGTCTTTGCTACCCGGAAAGAGCCGACGAGCTTCGCCGCGAGATCGAAGGCTATTTCAAATTGGAGGACGGGCCCGGGACAATCGCGTCGCAAAGGCACGACAACGGTCTGGCAGGATTGATCGCTCCGCATATCGATCCGCGTCGCGGTGCCGCCGCCTACGCGCATGCTTACGGCGAATTGAAGGCGCACAAGCCGCCCGAACTGGTGATCATCCTCGGCACGTCTCACTACGGCGGCGGGCCCGAGCTGTTCACCTCGACGCTGAAGGATTACGACACGCCGCTCGGCGCCGTTCCGACCGACCGCGGTTTTGTCGAGCGGCTCTCGGCACGATACCAGGGAGGCGACCTGTTCGCCGAAGAGCTTCTGCATCGCAACGAGCACTCGATCGAGTTCCAGGCATTGTTTCTCCGATGGGCTCTGGGTGAGCATGAATTCAACGTCGTTCCGATTCTCGTAAGCTCGTTCCACGGAATGGTCGCGAAAGGGATTAAGCCCGGGCAGGACGCGCGAGTTGGATCGTTTATCGAGGCGCTGCGCGGCGAACTCGAAGCCGACGGCCGGACCACGATGGTGATTGCGGGCGTTGACTTTGCGCACGTGGGGCAGAAATTCGGCGACGAGTTCGCGGTCGACGAGGCGATAGCCGAACGCGTACGGCAAGAGGACCTGGCGTTAATCGACTTCATCACTCGCGGCGACGCGGAAGGGTTTTTCGAGGATATCGCGAGGGACCATGACGCTCGGCGGATTTGCGGACTGGCGCCAATGTATACGCAGCTTGAACTTCTAAACGGCCGTTCAGGGCGACTGCTCAAGTACGGGATTGCGATGGAACCTGACACCGGTTCTGCGGTGTCCTTCGCGAGTCTCGCGATAGATTGATGGTCCGCGATTCAAAGTTTCGCGCCTTTTGCCTTTATATACCGAGCGCCTCTGCTGGCCGGCGACGCCATCCACGAACGTTTGATCGAAAAAGCAAATCAAATGACCGCAGGCCGTTTCGCTAGGTTATTTTGTCCTATCTTAGGCGTACGCATCGACGAAAAACTCAGGATCGTGATCGTCTTGTAACGTCTGAATTATTTCTGCCGCTTATTCGAGACCGGAAATGTTCATCTTTGGGGGTCGTCATCTGGCGGCAAGGGTTGGAAATCTGTTGTGACGGATGCTAGTCAAAGTACGCGTCCTTGGGGCGGATGAAAGACCCGATGTCTGGCAGCAGGGATTTTCTCGCGAAATTGGCTGTTCCGGGCTAGGCTGGTGAAGCTCAGGACTTGAGAGGTCGCGTGAGTTTGTGGTTTCGGGCACGCCGCGACTAAAACGCGCGCGATTGATTCGGTCTTAAAACTGAAACCCGGCTTTGCGCGAGAAGCAACTGAGCACCCTGCCTTGAACCTTCGGTTTCCGGACTTGGCGTCGAGGTTTTGATCCCACCTTGGATCGATTTCGCGGTTCCTCGGCAGAGAACAAAGCACGGGCGGGAAAGGGCCCACCCAGCTGCGGGGCACCGCATTGTTTGAAGAGGCAGGTTCGCCAATGGCTAACTTTGGGGAAAAAGGTTCACGATTCCTAATCCGTCATCGCTGGGAATATCTGATCTTGGCGCTGGCTCTGACCGGATTTTTTGTAGCCGGGGCGATGCGCCTTCAGGTGCGCACGCACTTTAAGGATCTGCTTCCCGAGCAAGGTTCGGTTATCAACGTCTTCAAGAAGTACTCGGATTTCTCCTCTCCGCTCAATCTCCAATTGCTGTTCACCGTCAAAAAAGGGACGGTTTTCAGCCCGAAGCCACTGCGAGAGATCCTGGCGCTTACGGAAGACACAGACCTTCTTCCCAACATTGACCACAACACGCTGATTTCGATTGCCTCGACCCGGGTGCGCGTCACGACAGCCACTCCGAACGGCGTGGCGTCGGTGCCGGTCATGCCGAGCACGCCCATCAAGACTCAGAAGGAGGCAGAGGCGGTTTATCACAAGTGCCTCATCGCCAGCGGCGTCACCGGGATTCTGCTATCGCGCGACGGCAAGGCGACCATGATAAAGGCCTCCTTTCACTCGCATGACCTTCCGTACGAAGTAATTTTCAACCGCGTCCACAAGCTGATAAAGCAGTTTGAGGCCAAGAACCCCAACATCAAGATATATCCTGCCGGGCGCGTGATGCTCGTCGGCTGGGTTTACCATTATGGAGCCCAGGCGATGTACATCTTTCTGCTGTCGATCATCCTGATCGCATTCATGCTCATCGACTACATGCGCAGCATGGCCGGGTCGGGAACCCCGCTGCTGGCGGGAGCGTTTTCGACCATCTTCGGTGTGGGGGCCGGCGGATGGATGGGGCTCAATCTGGAGCCTCTCACGCTGGTTGTCCCGGTGCTGCTGATGGCACGCGCACTCAGTCACTCGGTCCAGATCACGCGCCGTTACTGCGAGTACCTGTATCAGACGGGCGACAAGCAGGAGGCTGCGACACATTCGCTGCTCTCGATGTTCGCACCGGCCACTCTCGGAATCCTGTGCGATGCGGCCGGCCTCTACATGCTGATACTGGTTCCGATCCCTATCATTCAGAAACTCGGTTTGTTCTGCGGCACCTGGTCCATGCTGATCATCCCCGCGGTTGTTTTGCTTACCCCGGTGCTGCTCTCGATTCTGCCTCCTCCGGCCGACGTCAAGAAGTTCATCACCCACGAGACACACTCGGCTGTCACGCGCTTGATCGAACCTGTGCAGCGGGCGCTGGGCCAGCTGCTCAAACCCGGATGGAGAGTCGGCACGGCCATTCTTATGGTGCCGCTGTTTGCCGCGATCATTTTCTGTGCCCTGCACAGGCAGATCGGCAGCGCCGAAGTGGGCAGCCCGCTGCTTTGGGCCAAGGGTGAATACAACGTCGCCGACGCGAAGATAAATCAGAACCTTGCCGGAACCGTCACGCTCAACGTGGTATGGGCGGGGAAGGTTTCCCACGCACTGAAGCATCCGTCGGTTTATTACTCGATGCGCAATTTCCAGCAGCGAATCGAGGCCCAGAAGGGAGCCGAGGCGTCCTTCTCGATCGCTGATTACCTGCCCGCCACCAATCGCCTGCTGCACGGCGGTAACCCGAAATGGTTGCCGGTCGATCTCAGCGGCAGAGCGGTGGCAGGCGACCTGTTCTTCTCCATGCAGGGACACAGTCTGAGCGATTTTCAGGAGATCATGCGTCCCGATATGCGCAGCGGCGACGTCATACTCTGGTACAAGGACCTGCGCGCCACCACGGTTGACAACGCGATGAAGGCGGTACGAAGAGCGCTTGGACCGACCATCGCCAAGCCCCATAAGGACTTCACGGTCAAACTGGCGGCAGGCGCGGTCGCGATGACGTACGCGATGAACAGTGTCGTCGCGAGTATGAACTTCCGGATCCTCGGCTATCTGCTCGCGGTAAT
>JBJKQX010000331.1:0-8337 GCA_046704965.1 Binataceae bacterium (SeqCode) | reverse complement strand
GTCGACCACAAGTTTTCGGCCGCGGGTGTGGACGTAAATCACGAAATATCCGGCCGGATCGGGAATCAGGCGTCGCGGCTCGTCAGCGCTGATCGATTCGACCGGGAGTTTGAGCGGCGTACCCTTGAACCGCCGTGGTGAGCGAACTGCGGCCGCACTTATTGCTGCGAGAATTTTGGACTCGTCCTCTTCTCCGATACGGCTTATCAGCGAAACCTGTCGAAGAAAGATGTTGACCTGGTCGGCCGTAACATTTTTCAGAAACGGCCGCTTCCCCGGTGCGTTACGGATGCGTCCGCGTTCGTCGAGGCCATGCAGGAAGAGGTTTTCGAGCGACTGTCCCGGCAGATGGCCGACAGCCTGCCGACTATCCTCGCCGCATAGAATCAAGTACCGAATGTTCGGGTTGGCAATTGTATTTAAGATTATGCGTTCGATCCCCAGGTTCTCGGTGTGAAGTGTTCCGGCTATCGCCAGCCCGACGGGTGCGTGCGTCGCCAATCGACGGGCGAGCGTTTCGCTGTTCAGCGAACAGACGGCAACCGAGGCCTGATAACGAACCACTTGATAGTCACCCGGAAGAGGCGGCCAGCCGCGGCGCGGCTTGGGAGCGTTCGTAGAGCAAGACGGCGCGGCATCGCTCGAGGACACCGATGTTGCGGTCAAGGCATCGAGGGCGATTGCCGGCCAACACTCGGCACATCCCAGGCAATCGTATTCCTTGGCAAGAGTCACTGACTTCGCTTCCGCAAGGAGCGGCGACAGGGCGCGTGCCCTCGTCTCGTTTCCTTCGAGTTCCCCAAGTGCATGCAGGAAGCAACCACAACCATGGCACTTGCGTGCCTTTATCGCTCGGGCGAGTTGTTGGCGGGCACGTTCCAAATCGCCGGTTTTTGTTCCTATATTCATGTTTACATTTGAATAACGGGCACAAAAAAATTTATCTCGCGGTACGTTGCAAGCTCTGGCGCACGAGCCTGGCGGCCAGGCCGCTGCGCAGCGAGTAGTAGGCCATCCGCCCGTCGTTGCGGTACTTGAGGACCTTAAGATCCCGGAGTTTGCGCAAATGATGGGACGCGGCCGACACGCTCATACCGACAACGTGAGCGACGTCGCAGACGCAAAGCTCTTTACCCCCGCTTAGAGCAAACAGGATCTTGAGCCGCACGCGGTCAGCCAGCGCGCCGAACAGTATCCGGGCTTCCTCCAGTTGCTCATCGTCTGGCATTGCGGCCCGCAGGCGAGCTACCAGCTTTTCCTTGAAGCAAGGGATGGCACATAGATCGTTCCGATGCGTGGCCTTCTTCGGCGTCGCAGATATTTGTTCATTCGCACGCATGTTTGAATAACTTATCTCTCGTTTTCAAGCGGTGCGCAAGGGCACCATCAAACTTTCTCGCTCGCAAATCCGCAATCCGACTAGTACGGCGCGTCACGCCGCCACGTGCAGCGGAGGTCGCTTGCCTGCCCACGGGCGTGCCTGCTCGAGCTGGGAGGCAAGCCTGAGCAGCAGTGATTCGTCACCGAAACGACCCGCGAACTGCACTCCGACCGGAAGATTCCCGGCGCTCCAGTGCAGCGGGAGCGAAATGGCGGGCTGTCCGGTGGAATTGAAAAGCGGTGTAAACGGTACGTAGCTGAAAACCTGGCGCGTCCATTCCATCGCGTTCATGCCCTTGCGGTCCTGATCAAGTTCGCCAAGGGGAGCCGGCAGGCGCGCGATCGTGGGTGAGACGAACGCGTCCACGGTCTCGAAGAATGCGCCAACCTGACGCGAGAGGTGGTTCCCGTGCGCCAGCGCCTTCATCAGGTCCATCGCGGTGCGTCGCTTGCCGTCTTCGTAACAGGCCAGCGTGACAGCTTCCAGATTGTCGGGACCGGGTTTCCTGCCCATTTGCTCCGCCAGCGCGTCGACCGCCGCCGCGGTAAACGCGACCCAGATGACATGGACGTTTTCCAGGAAAGTATCCCAGTCATAAGACGGGCGATCTTCGACCAGAGTGTGTCCGAGATCCTGCAGCAATTTTACCGTCTCGTGTACGGCCTTCTCACATTCGGGATCGACCTTTTCGCCGGAAGCGGGCGTCGTCGTCCATGCGATTCGCAAGCGGCCCGCTGGAGCACCAACCTCGTCGCGATAAGGACGCTTCGGCGGCACGGGATGGCTTGGAGCGCCAACGTCGGCACCGCTTACCGCGTCGAGCATCGCAGCCACGTCGCGCACGCTGCGCGCCAGAACGAATTCGCAGGCGAGACCGCACAGAGGATCTGAATAGTCGGGGCCGGTCGGGACACGATCGCGTGAAGGCTTCAGTCCGACCAGACCATTGCACGAAGCGGGGATGCGGACGGAGCCGCCACCGTCATTTCCGTGCGCAACGGGCACAATTCCCGCCGCCACCGACGCACCCGAGCCGCCGCTTGAACCGCCCGCGCTTCGGGCGGGGTCCCATGGATTGTGAACGGGACCGAACAAGCGAGTCTCGGTCGTAGGATTGTAGCCAAGCTCGGGCGTCTGCGTGGTGCCGACCAGCATCAGCCCCGCACGACCGAAGCGCGCCATCAGCTCGGTATCCTCCGGCGCAATCAGACCCTGCGCCAGCTTCGAGCCCATGTCGCAACGAACGTTTCGGGCGTGAAGCACCAGCTCCTTGATCAGAAAAGGCACTCCCGTGAATGGACCTTTGGGAAGACCGCCGCGAATCTCCGCCTCGGCCCGGTCTCGCAGTGTCTGCAACACCGCATTCAGCTTGGGGTTGAGCTTTTCGATCGCTCCGAGCGCCGTATCGAGCAGTTCCTTGGGCGTCACCTGCCCGCGTGCAACCAGCTCGGCCAGTCCAAGTCCGTCGTGAGAAGCGTAATCCGACAGCGAAATCATGTGAGCATCCTCCTTCGAGTGAGGCTTGCGATGCGCGATCGACTCACAGGAAAGAACAAGTCACGCGTTCGGAGCCTGTCCGGGATTTTGTGTCCGGGAGATTGCGACGTCAAACGGAATTTTTGCAGCGTCAGAGGCCTCGTCCGACCGCCTCAGTCGTCTCCAAGTTCTCGGCCCCAAGACGAAGCGCGCAGCACATCAGCCCCGTCTTCGATGCGGATTTTCATCGTCGAAACGAGACTTGCCGGCTAATTTGACTTCGTTCGCACCAAATCGTGGTAGGTGAAAACGGTGTGAATGTCGCGCGACGGAATCCTCTTACCGTCCAGTTGGGCGTAGGGATATATGAAGTAGTTGAGAGAACGACCGCTCTGACGCGGCACGAGTTTCAGATCGCGTCCCATCGTGAATGCTACTCGGTCGGCGTCAAGATGCCCGAAATAGTAGTTGTGTCGGGAAGGTATCTCCCAAGCTTTGGCAGCGTCGATAGGTACCCATACGCCGCCGGCATAGAATTCGGCCCAGCAATGATAACCCGGAATAGTGCCCGACCCGCGTTTGCCGAGCGGCAGACCAATAATGAACCGTGCCGGGATGCCGCGTGAGCGCGCCATCGCGATGAACAACGAGTGGAAGTCGGTGCAGTTGCCGTGGTGAAGATTGCAGGCGAATAGCGCATTGCCGTGTCCCACGCCTTTGCCCTTGTGCACGTACGTCATGGTGTGGGTGACATATTGATAGATGGCATAGGCGCGGCGCAGAGAATCGCCCCGGCGGGGAACGACCTTGTCGGCAACGCGAGCGATTTCACCGCCGATCGGAATCATTCTGTCCGGGCCCAAGAAGGGAGCGAACTCTCCACTTGTCGGCTCGGAAAGCGGGCGTGCGGCCAGTTTCAGATTGGCCGATTCCTGCCTTCGGATCGCGTCAAAGCTGACCGTTATCGTTGCCGTTCGAGGCAACGGAGACGTCGCGTGGAAATAAACCGCGCGATTGCCGAAACGTGGCAGGTCGACGATTCGGTACTTCAGATTCGATTTGATCGAAAGGTGACTAATCTTCTGGTGAGCATCCTGGCGCGGGAGCGGTATCCACACCCCGAGCCGATGATCGGTGCTTTTAATCGAGCGGATTTCTGCGTGATAGGTGAGATGGACGTCGCGTACAACACTCGGGCCCGGATCGGCATTTGCAGGCCTCGGCGAGGTAGCGGTTACAACGAATGTAAGGGTCACGAGCAGTATCGCTCCTGTCTGAGCAAGTCGCAAGAAGTGCGGCGCATAGTCATGCCTCTTGATCGGACTTAAGCTTCGAGATCGGAGAGCGACGCCGGTCAGCTTCTGGCGCAGCCACGCATCGGGCTCATTTCCAACGCGAATGCGATTGTTCGTCAGATCGATCAAGCTCTCCGTCATCCCGAGTTTCCGCAGAGTGCCACAACAGGGCCGAGAGTGACAATCTGCGGCGAAACAGCGAAAGCCCTCAATTGCGATTGTTTTGGGCTCCGGGCGGCCTTGACCCAACGGACTCCGACCCCTGACAGTCGAAATTGTTGTGTGATAAACTAAGGGGGTTCCTTATGTCTGACTTCGATAAACCGGTCGAAGGTTTGTCTGTGTCTGTCATGAGCAGGTCAAATCAGTACGACGCCGCGGAAGATACCACGCAGACGGTTCGCCCGCTGGACAGGGGTGCGACGCACGACGGCGTGTCGACAGCACCGCTGATTCCGATTTCGCCGGCCCACGACCGGACGCTTCAGGATCCCTCGCTGTACCTGAATCGCGAGCTTACCTGGCTGTCCTTCAACGAGCGTGTCCTCAATGAAGCGGAGGACCCCCGCAATCCACTGCTGGAGCGGGTCAAGTTTCTCGCGATCACAGCATCCAATATCGACGAGTTCTTCATGAAACGAATCGGCGGCCTGAAGCAGCAGGCCGTCGCGGGGATGCACGAATTGACCCCCGATGGGCGCACGCCGCAGCAACAGATTGTGGAGTGCTACGAGCGATTGCGCGTGATCGAAGGCCGGCAACGTAAATTGCTGCCGCAATTGCTTGACCTGCTGAGGAAACACGACATCCGAATCGACGCGTACGAAAAGCTCGCCGCTGACGAGCAGAAGTCGCTGCGCGACTATTACGTCAGGAACGTGTTTCCGCTGGTTACGCCGCAGGCGATGGACCCGGCGCATCCGTTTCCTTTCGTATCGAATCTTTCTCTCAACCTGTTGGTTGCGGTACGCCATCCGGGCGACACCGAGCCATCGATGGCGCGCATCAAAGTTCCTCTCGGCCATGGCATATCGCGCTTTTTGCGGGTGGGGGACGGAAACCGTTTCGTGCCGCTTGAAGACGTGATGGCGGACAATCTCGATCTGCTGTTTCCTGGGATGGAAGTCGTCTCGTGCGAATATTTTCGCGTCACCCGTAACGCGAACACCGAGCGTGACGAGGAAGAAGCCGATGACCTGCTGGCGTTGATCGAATCGGAACTGCGCGATCGTCGCTTTGCTCCGATCGTCCGCATGGAGGTAGCGCTGGGAATCGATCCGGTTCATCGCGGAATGCTTGCGGCGGAGTTGGGACTCGACGAGCGCGAGGACGTTTTCGAAGTCGACGGACTGATGGAAATGCGGGATCTGATGGAACTCGCCGCGATAGATGACCTCGCTTTGCACGACCCTCCGCATCATCCTATCGACCATCCGCGGCTCCCGGCCTCGCGCAATATTTTTCACTCGATTCGCGACTCGGGCTCGATCCTGCTGATGCATCCTTACGAATCCTTCTCGACTTCCGTGGCGCGTTTTCTGCGTGAGGCCAGTGAAGATCCCAAGGTCCACGCGATAAAGATGACGCTTTACAGAACGTCGAGTGACGCCGAGATAGTGGGCTATCTTTGCGACGCGGCGCGCAACGGAAAGCAGGTCGCGGTGGTCGTCGAGTTGAAGGCGCGCTTCGACGAGGCCATCAACATCCGCTTCGCCGAACAACTGGAGGATTTCGGAATCCACGTCACCTACGGCGTCGTGGGACTGAAGACTCACTGCAAGACTATCCTGGTGGTGCGCCAGGATTACAACGGCCTGCGTCGCTACGTCCATATCGGAACCGGCAACTATCATCCCGGTACGGCGCGTACTTATTCGGACCTTGGACTGTTGACCTGCGACGAGGCGATCGGCGAGGACCTGACCCAGCTTTTCAACTACCTGACCACGGGGTACGCGCCGGCACGCGTATACAAGAAAATTCTTCCGGCACCGATGGTGCTGAAGAAGACGCTGATCGCAAAAATAGAGCACGAGACAAGACTGCACTCGCCGTCGACGCCGGGTCTGATACAGCTCAAGGTCAACGCGCTCGAAGACGTGGACGTTACCCGCGCGCTCTATCGAGCCGCACGCGCCGGAGCAAAGATCGACCTTATAGTTCGCGACACATGCAGGCTTCGCCCCGGACTCCCGGGTATCTCGGAAAACGCGCGAGTCGTGAGTATCGTGGGACGCTTCCTCGAACACGCGCGCATCTACTATTTCCGCAACGGCGGCGCGGAAGAATACTTCATCGGATCGGCAGACTGCATGAAGCGCAACCTCGAAAGCCGGGTCGAGGTGATGACGCCGGTCGAGGATCCCGCGCTGCGCCGCGAACTGCGCATCATACTGGACTCCCAACTCGCGCCGAATCATTGCGCATGGGAGATGCAGCCCGACGGCAGCTACGTTCGAAGCTCGCCGACGAAACCCAGTTGCCAGGACTACTTGATAAATTTCGCTGAGCAGCGGGTGAAAGAGGCCGCCAAACGCAAACGTAAACGCGGACGCCGACTTGTCCGCCGGGCCGTAAGGCCTATTCCTCGCGAAGAAGAATAGCCATTCTCCGACAGTCAGCGAATCACTGCACGACGTCAGGGATTCGCGTGGACGACTATTCTGCTCCGTCGCTTAGCCGACTGTCTATTCGCGCAAGGGTTTCGAGCACACGCTGCGGTTCTCCGAGGTCGCTCCATCCGACACCCCGCACCGGCAGCACGGCCAAAGTTTCGGGCGACTTTTCGAGAACCTGCTGAGAGAAGTTCTCCGAGCCGATATCCGCGTACAGACGCCCTACGGTAGCTTCCTCGAATATCGTTCCGATACTGGGCCGGATGGCCGCGAACGCACAGTAAAGCCGTGGGAGCGTGGCCATTATCAGTGACAGAAGCGCGGGAATTTGCGCCACGATCACGAAGCTGTTCCACAAGCATCCGCTGACGCAAAGCTGGCGGGCCAGCTCAAGCGGCGGCTTCTCCCAGAAGCGCAGCACGTGAAACACCGGAGCCTGGTCAAAAGGCACTCGCTCAGCGGGCTCAATCCATCCGTAACCGACTTCGGGTTTTTCCGGGGTGATTCCCAGCAGCACGGTCAACCACGGGTAACGGCGCGCGGCGTTGAACGCCACTGCCACATGATTCATGAAGATCATGTCGTCGTCGACGTAATGATCCGATGGAAAGATGGCGACCGTCGCGTCGGGCGAGACAGCGGACAGGCGCAGAAGCGAGTATAAAATCGCAGGGGCGGTCCCGCGATTGCGCGGCTGAACGACGATGTTGTCCTGTGGCATGTCGCGCAGAAGCGGCGTGTAGAAGCGCTCGTGGGCGCCCACGACACTGACCAGCGTCCGCTCGGAGGGGATCAGCGCAGAAGTTCTGAGTCGCGTCTGATGCAACAGGGTATGGTTTCCGACCACGGGGTAGAATTGCTTTGGAATCTCGCGACCAGCCATCCTGCGCGTCAGCGAGGCGAGTCTTCTGCCGTCGCCTCCGGCCAGAATAATTGCCCAGCGGTCACGGACACTCTCCCGTGCGTCAGACATCGCACAAACTCCCAGCTGAAGATGCTCGAAATCTAGCGCGCGAATATTACCTGCCCGTCACGCACATGTTGATTAAACTTTACAATTTGAAGGCGTGAACGTTGCTGTGAAGTTGTCTGAACGTAAACTGGCGTGCTGCGCGAGCGGGCCCTCATGGATGAGCCGAGGCAACCGCAGGTTTGAGTTCACGCAGAAGCGGAGCCTTGTCGACCGCTTCCCAGGGCACCTCAAGATCGGTTCGTCCTACGTCGCCATAAGCCCCAAGGCGGGCAATGAAGCCTTCACTCTCGCGCGCGGGCAACAGTCTCAGTTGGAACTGTTTCAAAATTGCGGCAAGACGGAAGTCGAAGTGTTCGCGCAGCAGCCTGGCGATCGCATCGTCGGAGATCGCACCCGTTCCGAAGGTCTCCACTTCCAGACTGACGGGACCGGGAAGACCGACTGAATAGCTCAACTGGACTTCGCATTCCGAGGCGAGCCCGGACGCCACGACGTTCTTGGCCGCGTAACGAGCGGCGTAGGTCGCAACCCTGTCGATACGAGTGGGGTCTTTGCCACTCAGCGCGGCACCGCTCGTCCTCGCATACTGGCCGTAAG
>JBJKQX010000330.1:0-4475 GCA_046704965.1 Binataceae bacterium (SeqCode) | reverse complement strand
AAATATGGCTATGACGAAGCCGCGGCGTAGGCTGCGGGCGAACGTGTCGCCGGTTCGTTGAAAGTGCTCGCCAAGCAGCTTAAATCACAGTACGAACGCGGGGTGCCCTACTTCGTCGGCGATTCGCTGAGCGCTCTGGATATCTATTGGACGGCTTTCGCGAATCTCCTGGACCCTCTGCCGAAGGAACATTGTCCGATGCCGGAGGCGTTACGTCCGGCGTTCAGCGTAAGCGATCCGGTCATCAAGGCCGCCCTGGACCCGTTGCTGCTGGAGCATCGCTCACGCATTTTCCAGTCGCACTTTCGTGATCCAATGGAACTCTGAGACGCAAACTACACGATTGATTTCGGCCCAGACGACGCGCCGGGCCATGCGGCCCAGGCGCGTTGCGCAGTGGAGATTCAATCTCCCGCCGCGACCTTGTCCTGTGTCTGGTTGTCGAAGTCACTTGCGTCGTGACGCTCGTGCAACTGGGTCGACGGGTCGCCATACGTGCGGTTGACCATCTGTCCTCTTTTTACGGCCGGCCGTTCCAGGAGCGCGTCTGCCCAGCGCAGTACGTTCTTATAATCCTGCACGCTCAGAAACTCCCCGGCTCCGTAAAGCCGGCCCTTTGCGAGCCAACCATACCAGGGGAAGATGGCCATATCGGCGATTGTGTAGGTCTTGCCAGCGACGTACTCACTTTGAGCCAGACGACAGTCGAGCACGTGAAGCTGTCGTTTCACCTCCATCGCAAACCGATCAATCGCATATTCGATTTTCTCGGGCGCGTAGGCATAGAAATGGCCTAACCCGCCGCCGAGATACGGTGCGCTTCCCATCTGCCAGAATAGCCACGACAGGCATTCGGCGCGTGCACCGGCCTCCGTTGGCAGGAAGGCGCCGAACTTCTCGGCTAGATACAAGAGGATCGCTCCGGACTCGAAGACCCGGATCGGTGTGGGGCCGCTGCGGTCGACCAGAGCCGGGATCTTGGAGTTCGGATTCACCGCGACGAAGCCGCTGCCGAACTGTTCGCCGTCTCCGATTTTGATCAGCCAGGCATCGTACTCCGCGCCCTTGTGCCCGAGGGCCAAAAGCTCCTCCAGCATAATCGTGATTTTCACGCCATTCGGTGTGCCGAGGGAATAAAGTTGGAGAGGATGGCGGCCGATCGGTAAATCCTTATCGTGCGTCGGTCCGGAGATCGGACGGTTGATGTTTGCGAACCGCCCGCCATTCGACTTGTTCCAGATCCATACTTTAGGAGGGATGTACTCGGAGGAGTTGGCCATTCTGCAATATCCGCCTCTTTCGCTCGATAGAAATTAATATGTGAACAATTTAGTGGATTGAACCGCCGCCTGGTAGCTTTCGGATTGCGTCATACGGCGGTGCGGTTCTCCCAGCACGCAGAGTTTGCTCCTCACGCCGTCGTACCGTTTTGTGGCGGTCTTAACGGCGAGTTTGCCTGCGCCGTTCTGATCCGAAGCATGCAACAGTCGAACGACCAGTCGCACGGTCCGCCAGAGATTCCAAGCGTCGGCCACGTACCGATCCGTCGTCAAGCGCGCGGCATTTTTGGCCAGAAGGCTCCCTAGCGAAAGGCTGGCATGACCAATTCCGCGAAATCGCGATATACCTTGCGCTGGTAGTCAGCGGGCTGGATCAGGACGATCTCCTGCATTCCGCCTTTTTCCATCTCCCGCAATCGCGCCACGATCTCGTCGGGCGTGCCGACCAAACACGTTTCGCGGATCGCCTCCGGGGTGACGTACTTGCGCTCATCCGGCTGTAGGAAGGTGCAGTGCCCGTCATGAATCTGGCGGAAGCGTTGTTCCTCAGGGAGACTGTAGTTGTTCACACGCTTGACGTAATCTGACCAGACGTTCGCGAACGCAGGAGGAATGAATTCGTCTTTCTCTCCCTGCTGTTTCCAGATCTCGTAGTAGAAGTGCAGCGAGGCCGTCACCTGGGAGCCGGTCTCCTCGATCACACGAGCGTCCGTCAGTTTGTCGCCCGGCCTGAGCACGCACCCGCCGATCAGGCATGCGGTATGGAAATCGGCGGGAAGGGTTCGTCCGGCCTTGTTCGCGCCCGCCTTGATCTGCTCCATCTGTGCGGCAATCCCATGGGGCGGCCCTCCGGCAGTGATCCATCCGTCGCCGTATGTGCCGGCCGCGGCGAGCGCCTTCGGCCCGTTCGCGCCAACATAGATCGGGATCGGCTGATCGAGATTCACGAAATAACGGTCGCGATGGAGAAAAGTGATCTCGCGAGTTTTGCCGCGATAGGTATAGTCCACCGTCTCACCGGCGAGTAGCGCTCTCACTACCCGCAGATATTCGCGGAACTCGCTGACGGGCATCGGCTCCTGCCCCATCACCCGCATTGCGGTATGCCCCGTGCCGATCCCGAGAAATACTCGGCCAGGCGCAAGCTGGGCGATGCTGCCGATGGAGTGGGCAGTAACCGGTGCGATTCGGGTTCCGGGAATCGCAACTCCGGTACCAATTTTGATCCGTTTCGTGTTGGCTGCCGCGAGCGCGAGCGTCGCGTAGCAGTCCGACCAGATCATCTGTGAATCGGGGACCCAGGCGCGGTCATAGCCGAGCTCCTCAACATAACGGATCAGGTCCCACTTGTTCACATGCGTGTCAAAGCAAATTCCGAATTCCATCACCTTTGTCCTTAGCTATTCGCCCCTTGGAAAGAATCAAATGCCACTCTACTTCGGAGGACGTCCTTCCTGAAGCCGTTCAAGCTGGCGAAACTACCACGTATTCCTGCGCAAGGAAGAACGATAGCGATTCGCCTTCTATGAACTCTGCGCCATCGCGCATGTCCTCGGCAAAAGCGGGCGACCTCAGCGCGTCGGTAAGCGCTTCAGGGCTATCCCACCATAACTGCGCCACGCCGTCCCAGCGCGGCTCTGCGAACGAGTACGCCTCGTCGATCACATGTGATTGCACGTAGCGGCGCACCCCTGGAATCTTCGACGCGATCACGCCATGGACGTCGATCCAGTGGCGGCGAAACTCACCGAGCGAGATGCCGGGCTTGCGTCGCATACGCCACACGCCCTTCACCGCACCCGGGTTGCGCGGGCCCTCGATAATCACGTGGTCCCGGGCGACCAGGAAATCGGACCGGGCGCGGTCGATGAAATTGGGTTCGTCCTTCAGCGCGCCGTTGAGATACTCCGGAGCTTTTCTCAACTCCGCAAGGGCATCGAGATCGTTGAGCCATATCTCGGCCTCGCCATCATAGGTCGAGTTGTTGGTGGAGTAAGGGATCCGATGACTCTGGATGTAGCCTTTGAGCTGAGGAATTCGTTTCACAATCGGCCCATGGGTTTCACGCCAGTAACGATGAAACTGTTCCTCGCCGAGGCCGGACTTTCGTGTAACGAAGTAATGTATGTGAGTCATATCACCCCACCGTTTCCTGTCACCGCTCGGTGATCACGCCGTCGGACGAATGCTGTCCGGGAAGAAAGTCCTTGTAGCGCCTTATCCAATGAAGTACGCGCCGTTCGCGGTCAAAGCTTGTAGAAGCTGAGTGGGTTCTCGGCGATGATCGCTTCGCGGGCGGAATCGGGAAGCACCGCGCAGGCCTGTTTCACTTCGCCGACGATTCCCGGGTACATACAATCGAAGTGCGGAAAGTCCGAACCCCACAGGATGTTGCCTTCCATGCCAAGCTCCACCGTCGCCTTGAGCATCGACTCATGCGGATCGAGCGTCAGGAAGCAGTTCCTGCGGAATTGTTCGGTCGGCCGCGTGCGCATCCACGGCACGTAGCTGTGCATCCCTTCGAAATGCTCGTCCATTCGGTCGAGCCAGTAGCCGAGCCAGCCGACGCCCGACTCAAGGAAGCCGACGCGCAGTTTCGGATATTTTTCCAGAACACCTCCGCAGACGACGTCCATACATGCGCCCTGCTGTTCGAAAGGATGACACACCATGTGAAAGAAGAAGGGATCGTGGTAACGGTCTGCCCCCATCGTGGGCATCCGGGTGCCGAAACTCGAATGGATTGCGACAGCGACATCGAGTTCCTGAGCCGTGCGCCAGAACGACTCGTAGGCGGGATCGTTCAGACGGCGACCGTTGAACGGATTGGGGCGCACAAATACCGCCTTGAAGCCAAGATCCCGCACCACCCGCCGCATCTCGCGGATTGCTTCGTCGACATTCTGAAGCGCCATCGGCGCGACCGCGTACAGGCGATTCGGGTACGGCCGGCAGAAATCGGCCATCCAGTTATCGTAGGCCCTACATGCTGCCGCGGCCAATTCCGGATCGGTAAGGTCGCCATAGAGCAGCCACAAGGAAGGGTACAGGACCGCAACGTCGATCCCTTCGGCATCCATCACCTTGATGCGCTCGTCAGGGTCCCACGCGCCAGGTGGAACGTCGTCCCACGTGAGAGAGCGGGCACGATCCAGGTCCTGAAGGCCGCCCGGAATCATCGAGGCTGCGACCGGT
>JBJKQX010000329.1:0-3966 GCA_046704965.1 Binataceae bacterium (SeqCode) | reverse complement strand
TACCCGATCGCCTTCCTTTTCGGCGTCGAACTGGAGCTGATACTGAAACCCCGAGCATCCTCCACCCGTGACACCGATTCTGAGGCCCTGTTCTGGTGGCAATGCTTCCTTGTCCACCATCTTGCGGACCATCTCGACCGCCTTGGGAGTAAGCTTTACGTCAGGCAGATCAGCGTTTGATTGATTTTCAGGCGTCTGCTCCTGATGGAGTTCTTCAGCCATTATTATCCTCCGGAAACGCGGCCCGAGACTTCGCTGACCGCTCAGTTAGAAAGCTAATGGCCACGGTGGACACAGTCAAGGTCGTATCTGCGCGCCCGATACTCGCCATCGGCGAGATGATATCCTTGCTTCCGAGTGGGGGACGCAAACGAAAGCATCATGCGGGCAGCCGATGAGCATGGTTTTGCGCTGGTCGGATTTGCCCGCGTGCGCCGACTAGCCGAGCGCGACGATTTCTACCGTCGATGGCTCGAACAGGGCCGTCACGCCGACATGACCTATCTTGAGCGCGACCCCGAACGGCGCTTTGACCCGCGCAGGCTCGATTCCCGCATCCGCTCGGTCATCAGCCTTGGCTATCCGTACCACGCACCGGCCCCTCCGGACGTCGATTGGCGGGCCGAGCTTCGCGGACGGATAGCCGCTTACGCGCTCGGCCCCGACTATCATCGTGTCGTACTCGCACGCGCAAACCGTGTCGCCGACGTGGTCAGGTCGCTTCGGCCCGACGCGATTACCCGTGTTTACGTGGACACCGGGCCGGTTTTCGAACGCGAATGGGCCGCAGAGGCGCGTCTCGGATGGTTCGGGAAGAATACGACTACGATTAACCGTTACCTCGGGTCGTACTTCTTTCTGGCCGAGATTTTCACCGACGCCGAATTCGAGCCGACCACCGGGCCCTACCGCGAGCATTGCGGCACGTGCACCCGATGCCTCGACCTTTGCCCCACCGGCGCGCTCGCGGAAGGTTACGTGATGGACTCCCGAGTCTGCATCTCGTATCTCACTATCGAGAATCGTGGTCCGATTCCGCCGGCACTAAGGCCCGCCCTCGGCAATTGGATTTTCGGATGCGACATCTGTCAGGAAGTGTGCCCGTGGAACTCTCCCCTGACCGAGCAGGTCGCGCCGGAACTGACGCCCTACATGCCGGAATTGATGGAGCTGGATGACAAAGGCTTTTCGCGACGCTTCACGAACAGTGCGATAAAGCGGACCAAGCGCCGGGGGCTGCTGCGAAACGTTGCGGTCGCGCTCGGAAACACCGGAAATCGCGAAGCGGTTGCGAGCCTCGCGAGGGCGCTCGCGAACGAGCCCGAGGCTTTGGTGCGTGGGCATGCCGCATGGGCGCTCGGCCGGCTTGGCGGAAGTGCCGCGCGCGCGGCCTTAGACAGTGCGCGACGGCGGGAATCCGACCCTGATGCCACTTGCGAGATAGAGAGCGCTCTGGAGACTATGTAATCAGGCGTAATCAACGTCCGATTGATACGCTTGTAAAAAGACGCTTCGAATGAAAACTTGACGAGTATCCGATGACCGACATAGACGAAATCCGTCGCGAGTTCGTACAACTTGCCTCCCGCGAACCGGTTCCGCTCGCGCGCGGCGCCCTCCTCATCGCCAAGGAGGAATATCATCAGCTCGACGTCGAAAATTATCTCGACCGTTTCGCCACGCTCGCGCGCGAGGCCGAACCGATAGTCAGCGCTGCCGACAACGGCGTCGAGCAGGTGCAACTTCTCTCGCACTTCCTGTTCGAGCAGAAAGGCTTCGAAGGCAACCGTGAGGAATACGGCGACCCTCGCAACTCGTTCCTGAACGACGTGCTCGACCGTCGCCTCGGCATCCCGATCACGCTTTCGGTGATTTACCTTGAGGTCGGACGTCGGCTCGGGATGAATCTTTACGGGGTCTCGTTTCCTGCCCATTTCCTGGTCAAGGCGATAGACTCGCGAGGCGAGTTGCTAATCGACCCGTTCAATGGGGGCATGATTCTCACGCTCGATCATGTCAAGGCGATGCTGACGCAGGTCTACGGGCAACCGGTCGACGTGCATCCCTCATTCCTGAAAGCGGTGGGAGGACGTCAGACTCTGATCCGGATCCTGAGAAACCTCAAAAACGCGTATATGCGCAGCGCGGACTCGATGCGGGCGCTTGCGGCGCTCGACCGAATCCTGCTCCTGAATCCGCGCTCGCTCGACGAATTGATGGAACGCGGGAGCCTTTACGAGAAGCTGGAATGCTTCAAGCCTGCGCTCGACGATTTCGCAAGTTTCCTCTCGCAGGCTCCCGATCATACGGCAGCAGAAACCGCGCGCGAGGCCGTGCTTCGCCTTTCGCGCCAGGTCGCGCGTATCAACTGAACCGGATGCGTCTTTATTGAAGTGGCCGCAATACCCAAAAAGGCGGACTTCTTCGAAGCGAGCCGCAAGGCTGTCGCCGACGCTGAGCTGCGCCGCAAGCTAGAGAACGCAAGCGGGCGTCATCTCGACCATGTGAATGAGACCCGCCGCGAGTTTCCCTCCTTCGACGCCGAGCGCGACCAGGCCCGGCGCATCAAGGAGGAATCCATCGCTCGCCTCGACGAGCTGCTAATCCAGCTCAGGCGCAAGCTTGAGGACAACGGATGCACGGTGTTCTTCGCCGCCGACGCCGAGCAGGCGCGCGACTATATCGTCCAGTTGGCGAAGAAGAAGGGCCTCAAGCGGGCGGTCAAGGGCAAGTCGATGACGACCGAGGAAATCGGGCTCAACGACGAGTTAAGCCGCGGCGGAATCGAAGTGCTCGAAACCGACCTCGGCGAGTATATCGTGCAGCTTCGTCACGAGCGCCCGTCGCACATCCTGACGCCGGCAATCCATCTGTCGAAGGAGGACATCGGGGCACTGTTCGCCAAAAAGCTCCAGATGCCCTATACGGACGAGCCCGAAAAGCTCACGGCAGAGGCGCGCAAGCGCCTGCGCTCGGCGTTTCTCGACGCGGACCTCGGAATCACCGGGGTCAACTTTGCGGTCGCCGAAACCGGCACCCTCGTAGTCGTGGAAAACGAGGGCAACGGCCGCATGGCGAGTACGCTTCCCGACACCTACGTAGCGGTGATGGGAATCGAGAAGGTCATCCCCAAACTCGCCGACGTGAGCCACTTTCTCGAAATCCTGGCCCGCACCGGAACCGGTCAGAAGCTGACCACCTACACCAGTTTTATCAACGGACCGCGGCGCAAGGGCGAAACCGACGGACCGCGCGAGATGCACGTGGTGATGCTCGACGGCGGACGCAGCGCGATGCTTGCCGATGCGGCGATGCGCGAGGCGCTTTACTGCATCCGATGCGGCGCATGCCTCAATGTGTGTCCGGTCTACCGGCGCGTTGGCGGTCACGCCTACGGCTCGACCTATCCCGGACCGATCGGATCGATTATCAGTCCCAACCTCATCGGAAGCGCCGCGGGATATCTGCCGTTCGCCTCGACGCTGTGCGGTGCCTGCCGCGACATCTGCCCGGTCCGAATCGACATTCCCCGCATCCTGCTCCATCTCAGATGGCGGGAGAGCGAGGACCAAGCGGCTGCGATAGGATGGCCGCGAGCCGCCGCGCGGGCACGCAACGGGGTAGTGCGCTTCACGCGCCTGGCACGCCATCCGCGTACTATTCGGATGCTCGCGAGGATGGGCGCGATGCTTCTTCGGCCTTTTTCGCGCGACGGCTGTGTTCGATGGATGCCGCCGCCGTTCAACAAATGGACCGCGGTCCGCGACTTTCCCGTGCCGCGGCCGCACAAGCGCCGCAAGACGGCTGAATAATAGAGCGTGTCCGAATTCCACAAGCTGCTGGCGCGGCTCAAGACCGCGCTTGAGTCGGCACCGGAGGCCGAGCCGCACGCCACAATGGCGGATTCGGTCGCGGCGTTGCCGGTTGCTGCCTCGGCCGATCGCGCCGAGGTTGTGACCTCCTTCG
>JBJKQX010000328.1:0-3049 GCA_046704965.1 Binataceae bacterium (SeqCode) | reverse complement strand
TCCCTACACAAGGCCGGAATTCGACGTGCCGAAGGGCTCCACCCACCGCGAAGTATTGATCCCAGCACAGCAGTTGGTTGAGCGCCACCAGGATCGAGCCGCGCCACCCGGAATACGTGGCATTAATCGCTCCCTGCTGCGGGTCCGTTCCTTCGTTCTCGAAAATCAACTTGTGACCTCTCTTATGCAGGGTTTGTATGACGCGGTATATTCCTCGGTCCCCGGGGGCCGCACACTCAATGTAAGTCCGCTCGCTCCACGTCCCATCCGGCAAGCGCCGCAGCTTTTCAATAAACGTCGCCTCGGCATTGTCGATAATGCGCTTCATGACCCCTTTGACCACGTCCGCACCATAACGGCGCACGAGATCCAGGATTCTCTTCTTGGCCGTGAGATTACCCGCGAATTGCGCGCGAAAATCCAGAGCGACCATCTCCGGTTTTCGCGAAGAGCGTAGATAAAACTCCTCGATATCCCGCCGAATCTCGTCCGCTTCAACAATCCTGACAGGCGGAATCAATATGCCTTCGTCAAAGGCGGATTTGGCCGACGGGCAGAAGCTCCCAGGCGTGATTCCTCCAATATCGTACTGATGCAGACAGTTCGTCACCCAGCAGAACAGTTCGCCCTTCCAGAACACCGGACAGATAAGCATTACGTCCATCTGATGCGCCGCGCCCACCCAGGGATCGTTGGCGAGAAACATGTCGCCATCGCGAATCCCGGGGTTCTCGCTGCGGTTCTCCAGGATCCATTTGACCTGGGTATCGGCAACTCCGGACATGTACTGCATGTAGGGGCCGAAGAAGACGAATTCCGCGTCTTCGGTCAAAATCGACGGATTCAAGTCGAGCGCGTACATGGCAACCGGTGATCCTGATATCTTCTGGATCGTCACGCCATGCTCTTCGTTTACGTTCCACAGGTTGTGTCGGATGACTTCGTATGTAATCGGATCGGGTTCGCGAACCGCGTCGCGGTGCAGCTTCAATTGCGGAGCGATGTCGAGCCTCTCGGGCGGCACGTAGCCGCTGTTGATCCCGGCGAATATTCCGCGACCCGAGTAAGAGGTGTTCAAGTCAATACCTTTTTCTCGCCGCTCATGGCCGTCGCTCGCTGCGCTGCGGGCAACGCCACCTCAAGCGTCAATTCAAAATTTCCGAATGTGTCGAGCTGAACGGATTGATGCGGACGAACGACGACGGATGTATCGCGAGTCTCGACAATCGCCGGCCCCGCCACAGGAACGCCGGTTCTCATGCGGGTGCCGTCATAGATCGGTGTATCTTGGACTCCCGAAAATTCTTCCCAGTAAACAGGCCTTGAGCGCCTGCGTGCGACGTCTTTCGGGGTTTCGATGTCGGTCTCCTGGCGCCGCATCTGAGGGCGTGACGTATCAGCCATCATGCGCGCTCGCAGCGCTACTATTTCCAACTTCGCGCCCTTCAGTGCGGATCCGCGCCCGTGCAGCTGCTCGTAGCGCTCGTAAAACTGCTCGGCAAGCGCCTCCTGAAAGAGTTCGTCCAGTTCCTCGGAGGGCAGCGGTATCTCGACTTCGTTGATTTGCCCTTTGTGACGCATGTCCAGCGTCATCTGCAGGCGCCGTCGGTCCGCGGGGATATCCTCCCGATCCATTCCGCGGTGTGCCTCAGCCCTAAGTTCATTGAGGGAGGTGTTCAGTCTGCCGAGGTCGAACGGTGAGACGATGATCTCAACCCGTTCGTGAATATGCAGAACATCGGCGCATGCGGCGCCGAACGCGCACCAGGTTGAGGCGGTTTCGCGCTGGGGAACAATGACCTTTCGGACCCCCAGCTCGCGCGCGAACACGCCAGCGTGCACCGGACCCGCGCCGCCGAACGCGAATAGCACGAAATCCCGCGGGTCATAGCCTTTGCCGACCGTCACCTTGCGGATCGCATCCGCCATGCCGAATTCCACGATTTTGGCGATCCCGCTCGCACATTGGAGGGTCGAAAGACCAAGCTGCTCTCCGGCGGACTCGATGGCTTGCTCCGCCGCCCTCTTGTGGAGCTTCATCCGGCCGCCCGCGAAGTTGTCCGGGTCCAGGTAGCCCAGAACCAGTGCCGCATCGGTCACGGTGGGAACTGTCCCTCCCCTTCCATAACATATTGGACCCGGGACGGCACCGGCGCTTTGCGGACCTACGGCGAGCGTACGAGTCACCCTGTCGACACGAATGAGGCTTCCGCCCCCGGCGCCTATGGCGTGGATATCGACCTTGGGTATGAAGAACTCGTATTGGTTGACGTTGCTCACGTATGAGTTTACGGGCTCACCCTGGTAAATCAGCCCGACATCGAACGACGTGCCGCCCATGTCTGTCGTAATGACGTTCTCGCAGC
Source organism: Binataceae bacterium (SeqCode) (assembly GCA_046704965.1). Lineage (GTDB taxonomy): Bacteria > Desulfobacterota > Binatia > Binatales > Binataceae > DTIX01. The sequence goes on along the minus strand of JBJKQX010000328.1, from coordinate 683 downwards.
CCATTGTCTGGGCAAGGTAGGCGGATCCCGTGACTCCGGACGCGGGCCCTGAGTCCAACGTCAGAAGCGGTGCGGCCATGGCTTTTTCCACCGATATCATGCCGCCCCCGCATTGGCTGATCTGGAGGGAATTTTGGTAGCCAAGGGATACGAGGCGACGGCTCAGCCGTTGAAGGTAGCCGGAAGTTAATGGCCCAATATACGCGTTGAGAACGGCAGCTGTGGTTCTCTCGTATTCACCCCACTTCGGCGCAATGTCCACAGAGCAGCTGACGAAGAGATTCGGCGCGACCCGCCGGACGATTTCCGCGATCCTCCGCTCGTGGTGTGGATGCAGGAACGACCATAGGAAGCATATCGCAATGGCCTCGACGCCTTGGGCCACCAGTTGGCGAACGGCGGCTTCGGCCTCCTCCTCGTTGAGAGGAACAACCACTTTTCCAAGGCAATCGACGCGTTCGGATACTCCGACAATCATTCGCTTCGGGACAATGGGTTGCGGTTTATGACTGTCGGGAAAGTGGACGATCCCGCGTACGTCATTGCGGCCGATTCCGCGGGACCCGCGCATAATGTGGATGACGTCGTTATGGCCCTTGGTCGTGATCAGCCCGACTTTCGAGCCGCGTTTCTGGACGATGGCGTTTGTCCCGACTGTAGTGCCGTGGGAAAGCGCCTCGATC
>JBJKQX010000327.1:0-3580 GCA_046704965.1 Binataceae bacterium (SeqCode) | reverse complement strand
CGTCACTGACTGCGAGCTGCCTGACGCTTGGGACCAAAACCCTGACGCCCGCCGAGTTCAATGAGAAAGTCGATTTCCTCGGCAGCTCGGTGTCGGTCAACGCCGGACGCGACTACGCGTTTGCGGGATTCAAATCTCTCAAGAAGTACGAGGACCAGACCCTCGACCTTCTCGCTCAGGCACTGACCGAGCCGCGCCTGGACAGCAAGGACATCGAACGCAAGCGCAGCCAGATGCTCGCGGACATAAAGTCGAGTCTCGCGCAGCCGGGCTACGTGGCCGACGTGACCTTCGCGAAGACACTTTTCGGCAACGGCCCGTATGGCCATCCGATTGACGGAACGGCTGAATCGGTCGCCAAGCTCACGCCCGCCGAGGTTCGCGCCTTCTACCACAAGTACTACCGGATGGGTGACGCGGTAATCGCCGTGGCCGGCGATGTCAACGCCGATCAAATCAGAGACAAGCTCAACAAGGCGTTCGCGTCGCTCAAGGGCACTGTCCCTCCCGAGCCCGAGCCCGAGGCGCCCAAGGTCGCACCCGGAATTAATCTGACCGTGGTCGACCGCAACGTAGCGCAGGCGAATATCGTCATGGGTTTCGGCGGAATCAAGCGCTCCAACCCCGATTATTACCGGCTGCAGGTGATGAATTACGTGCTGGGCGGCGGCGGTTTCGCCTCGCGCCTGATGCAGACGGTGCGCACCCGGGCGGGTCTCGCGTACTCCATTTACAGCGGGTTCGACGCAGGCCATTTCCCCGGCGCGTTCGGCGTGATCCTGCAAACCAAGAACAGCAGCGCGAATCAGGCAATCCGTTTGGTTCTGCAGCAACTCAAGAAGATTCGCGAAAAGCCCATCTCGGAGCAGGAACTTAACGCCGCGAAGAAGTATCTGGTCGGAAGCTTCCCGCTCAGATTCGACCGCTTGAGTTCGATCGCGAGCTTCATGCTTGAAATTCAACTTTACAAGCTGGACTTGAACTACGCGGAGCACTATCCGAAACTCATCGACGCGGTTACCCGGCAGCAGGCTCTTGAGGTCGCCAAAAAGTATCTGCACCCGAACGCGATTCTCGTGGTGGTGGTCGCAAACCAGCACAAGGCCGGGGTTAAAGTCGCAAAGCTGAAATAGCATCGGGGCATCTCACGCCACGCGCACCGGAGGAAATCTGAATGAGCGAAGCGAAACAGAACTGGAAAGTCGAGGGTCAGTACTTCGAGTCATGCAACTGTGAAGTTCTTTGCCCGTGCCTGCTTACCCACGCGCAAGCCCGTCCGACCGAGGGACATTGCGACGTCGTTCTCGGCTTCCACGTCGACAAAGGCAACTTCGGGAACGTCGACATCTCGGGACTGAATGCCGCCCAGGCCCTGATAACTCCCGGTCCGATGGCCCAAGGCGGAGGAACCTTCGCGCTTTACGTGGACAAGCGCGCTAACAATGAACAGCGCGCCGCTCTTGAAGCGATCTTCGGTGGCACTGCCGGAGGACCTCCCGCGTTCACATCTGCAATCGCACCGAACCGTCTGCCGACCAAGGTTGCGGAGATAAATTTCAGCGCCGACGGCAACGTGCGCAAGCTCTCGATGCCGGGTATCGCGGAAGTTACCGTGGAAGGCGTCCTCGGACACGACGGAAAGACCGTCTGGATAGACAACGCGCCGCATCCGCTCACCTCGCGTCTTGCGGCCGCCAAAGGCACCAGCGCCAGCTACGGCGACCACTCGCTCAAATTCGAGAACTCGGGCCGTAACGGGCACTTCGCACCGATAAGCTGGTCGAACGCATAAGTTCGACCACGCACCCGCGGAGTCAGCGCGTCCGATGGCAACCGCCGACGCTCAATCGTTTGCCGTGCCCCGGCTTCCGACGCGTGATCGCGTCGTAATCTGGGCCGGTATCCTCGCGGTTACTGCTATCGCGTGGATCGATCTGGCGTGGATGCCGATGGCGGAGATGGGCACGGCGGCGGGCGGCGCGGTCGGCATGATGATGCCGATGGGGCATCAGTGGACCGCGACCGAAATCTGGCTCACCTTCTGGATGTGGGCGGTGATGATGGTCGCGATGATGCTGCCGACCGTCAGCCCCACCCTCATGATGTACGCGCGGATTGCGCGCTCGCGCGACGCCGGGGCCGCCGCGACCCGTCGCGTGTGGTTCTTCGCCGCTGGCTATCTGACCGTTTGGACCGTTTTCAGCGTAGGAGCGACCGCGCTGCAATACGGACTCGACCGCACCGGAATCATCGACCGCTCACTTACGACCACCCCGGTCGCCGGCGCCATCCTCCTGATCGCGGCCGGACTCTATCAGCTCACGCCGCTCAAGAACGCGTGCATGGTAAACTGCCGCTCGCCGATCGGCTTTTTCATGACCGAGTGGCGCGACGGCGCGATGGGCGCGTGGCGGATGGGCATCAAGAACGGCACGTCGTGCGTGGGATGCTGCTGGATGCTGATGGTGCTGTTGTTCGTCGCGGGCGCGATGAACCTGGCATGGGTCGCGGCCATCACGGTTTTCGTACTGCTGGAAAAAGTCGCGCCGTTCGGTCGCGCTATCGCCACGATAGCGGGAATCCTTCTGGTCGCTTCGGGTATCGCCGTGTTCGCACTCGGATAAGATGGTGAGTCGTCCACCGTGGCGATTGCCGAAGAAAGACTCATTTACAGCGTCGGCCATTCGACCCATCCGATTGAGCGTTTCCTCGAACTCCTGACCAAAAACCGAATCGCGGCGCTCGTGGACGTGCGATCGTTTCCGGGTTCGCGTCGATGGCCCCAGTTCGGACGCGATGAACTAGCCCGCACGCTGGACGATGCGGGAATCGAATACCGATGGCTCAAGGCTCTCGGCGGACGGCGCCATCGGGTAGCGCCCGACTCGCCCCATACGGCATGGACCACACCGGCATTTCGCTCTTACGCGGACTATGCCGAAACCGCCGAGTTCGAAACTGGGCTCTCCGAGTTGACTGAACTGGCGCAGGCCAAACCGACAGCCTTCATGTGCTCCGAGGGATTATGGTGGCGATGCCATCGGCGAATCATCTCGGACCATCTGATGCTTCGCGGATGGACCGTCGTGCATATCCTGCCCGACGGCAAGCAATCGCCGCATCAACTCCCGCCCTTCGCCCGCATCGAGGAGGGTCGCCTCATCTACGACGTCACAACGAACAAATCCGAAGAAACGGAGCAGACGAAGTAGGTAGCGCGTGTTAGGCGGCGGCGCGGGAGCCGAGCAATTCGCGCAGATAACGGCCGGTGTGCGAGCCCTCGACCTGCGCGACTTCCTCCGGCGTGCCCTTCGCGACCACGGTCCCGCCAAGGTCGCCGCCTTCGGGTCCGAGATCGATAACGTAGTCGGCGGTCTTAACCACGTCGAGATTGTGCTCGATGATGATGACGGTGTTGCCCGTCTCCGCGAGCCGTCCGAGCACGGTGAGCAGTTTCCTGATGTCGTCGAAGTGAAGCCCCGTGGTGGGCTCGTCGAGAATGTAGAGCGTGCGACCGGTGGCGCGGCGCGCGAGCTCGCGGGCAAGTTTGACCCGCTGCGCCTCGCCACCCGAAAGCGTG
>JBJKQX010000326.1:0-5015 GCA_046704965.1 Binataceae bacterium (SeqCode) | reverse complement strand
GGGATCGGCCAGCCGTCCCTTGCCTTCCCATCCGCAGGCCAGCGCACCCTCGCCCGGCTCGACGATCGTCACCCCACGCGCGCGCAGCCGTTCTAGGTTCTCTACGACCGTCGGATGGGCGTACATGTTGACGTTCATCGCGGGCGCAAAAGCCACGGGCGCGCGTGTCGCGAGCAGCACCGTGGTCACGATATCGTCAGCGATTCCGGCGGCGGCCTTGGCAATGACGTTGGCGGTCGCGGGCGCGACGATAATCGCGTCGGCTTCGTCGGCGAGCCGGATATGGCCGATCTGCGATACCTCGACCAGGCTGAACGTCTCGGTGGCAACCGGATGCTGCGTGAGCGTCTGCATCGTGAGCGGCGTAATGAACTCGCGCGCGTTGCGCGTCATCGTCACGCGCACGCTTGCGCCGCCCGTCACCAGCAGACGCGCCAGTTCAGCGGCCTTGTAGGCGGCAATCCCGCCCGTGATGCCGAGGACGATCTTCTTTCCCTTAAGACGCGACATCGCAGATGCGATTTTACGGATGGATGCCCGCCTTTTGGAAGCGGGCCTGTGGAAAAAAGAACTGCATCGGTCCGATCGCGGCAAGTCGCGACCGGACTCGTCGATGCTGTCGTTAAACGGTCAGTCGCTAGCGTTCGATTTCGCCCGCGATGAACTTCTCCACCCGGTCGCGGGCAATATCGTCGGCAATCTGGCGCGGCGGATGCTTCATCGTGTACGAAGAAATCGAGTAAAGCGGTCCGCCTATCTTGCGCTCACGCGCCAGCTTGAGGCATCGGATCGCGTCAACCACCACACCGCCCGAGTTGGGCGAGTCCTGAACCGACATGCGAAGCTCAAGCTCTATCGGTATTCCGGCGAAGCCTTCGCCTTCGATTCTGAGAAAACAGACCTTGTTGTCCTTCTGCCACGGCACGTAATCGGAGGGGCCGATATGAACGTCAACGTCTGGCATGCGCTCGGGCAGGACGCTCTGCACCGCTTCGGTCTTAGAAGTGCGCTTGGTGCCGAGGCGCGAGCGGTCGAGCATGTTCAGAAAGTCGGTGTTGCCGCCGGTGTTCAGCTGATAGGTGTGCTTCAAGCGGATTCCACGGTCGGCAAACAGCTTCATTATCGCGCGATGAAGGATGGTGGAACCGAGCTGCGATTTGACGTCGTCGCCCACCACCGGGATGTTCCGCTCGGTGAACCTGGCCGCCCACGTCTCGTTGGAGACGATAAACACGGGCATGCAGTTCAGCAGGCTGACGCCGGTGTCGAGGCATGCGCGCGCGTAACGTTCGACCGCCTTCTGACTTCCGACCGGCAGATAGCAAAGGGCAACCTCGGCGCCGGTTTCGCGCAGACGCCGTTCGACATTTACCGGCGACTCGTTCGAGGCAACGAAACTGTGGTCCGGAGGATATTCGGCCATGTGCGGGGCGATTCCGTCATTGATGTCGCCCATCTCGACCGTAATCCCGTAACGAGGCAGATTGCGCTCAATGGTGATGGTGTTGTTGGGCGGAGCGAAACACGCCTCCTCCAGCGGACGCCCGACCTTGCGGGCGTCGATGTCAAACGCACATACGACCTCGATATCGCCCGGCTTGTAGCCTCCAAGGTCGTAATGCATCAGACCCACGGGCTTGTGCTTTTCTTCGTCGGAAATCCGCTTGTAGTGTTCGATACCCTGCAATAGGGATGAGGCACAATTGCCGACTCCGAAGATTGCAACCCGAATTTTCCCCATCGTTCAACCCGATCCAGTACTCCGCGCGATGCACGGAGTCCGCGCCAACCCCGGCATGGTCCGGGAATGGCTAAGCTCGCGCGAGCGGTCATTCCTATATGAGGCGAAGAAAAAAGTAAAATGTCGCGCGAGCGTTGGCACCTGATTTTTCCGCTCATTAAGGCCGCCCCGACGGCCTCGCGGTTAACCCTTTCTGAATCGGGAAGGGAAACCGTCTGCGAAGGTCTGCTCAGGATGCAGTTTCTTTGCCCGTTCGATAAGGACCTCCTCGGTTTCCGGACGATCGGGATCGGGAACGCAGCAGTCCACCGGGCATACAGCCGCACACTGTTCCTGATCAAAGAACCCGACGCACTCGGTGCACTTGTCAGGCACGATATAATAGATGTCTTGCTGGATGGGGTCGTGCTCCTCGCCATCCATTTCCCATGGAGCACCACCCTGATAGATGGCGGTGTTCGGGCACTCCGGCTCACATGCGCCGCAGTTGATGCATTCCTCCGTTATGACTGTCGACATTTCCCTCTGTTCAAATCCCGGGTATTAGCTTGTCCGATTTGGCGGCTCTCAACACCACCTCTGCTCCCCGGTTTAACGGCCAATCATATTTCCGCCTCAACCTTGGGGCAAGTTGGCTTCAGGCGTCCTCCGGCATCATCGCGATCACCTTTCGCGCGAGTTCCATGTAGGCCTGGCTGGCTGAATGCTGCGGATGGGTAAAAGTAATCGGAAGTCCCTGGTCACCCGACGCGCAGATCTCGGGATGGATCGGGATTCGAGCCAGCACCGGCATCGACTCATCCGCCGCCATCCGGTCGGCACCCGAGCGTCCGAAAATCTCGTCCTGTTCCCCGCAGTCGGGACACACGAAATGACTCATGTTCTCAACGATCCCGAGCAGCGGACAGTGCACCTGGCGGAACATCCTGACCGCCCGAACAGCGTCGAGCACCGCCACGTCCTGTGGCGTGGTGACGATAATGCCGCCGTCGAGCGAGACCTGCTGCGCCAGCGTGAGTTGCGCGTCGCCGGTACCGGGCGGAAGATCGACCACCAGAAAATCCTGCGTGCCCCAAAGCGTATCCTTGAGAAACTGTCTGATCGCGCCGATAACCAGCGGTCCGCGCCATATCACGGGCGCGTTGTCATCGAGGAAAAACCCCATCGACATCAGGCTCACGCCGCACTTCTCAATCGGATACAGGTTCTGGGGACCGCCCGCCTTGGGCCGCTCGTCGCCGGTACCGAACATCAGCGGCACCGACGGCCCGTAGATGTCAGCGTCAAGCAGTCCGACCTTCAATCCCGTCTGCGCGAGCGCAACCGCTAGATTCGCAGCCACGGTGGACTTGCCCACGCCGCCCTTTCCGCTTGCAACCGCAACGATATATTTCGTACCCGGAAGCCGCACCCTGCCGGTCTTTTCGCCCAGTTCGGCTTCTATTCGCCGGACCTTGAGCTCGGGCGCGGCGATACCGAGTTCGCGCGAAAGGGTCTCGACCACGCCGGTTGCAAGTTGCTTCATCACCTCGTCGCGGTCGGTCGCCTGACGCAAAGTCACCACAAAGCCGCCACCAGGGCTTGGCGCAACCTCCTCGACCACGCCGAGTGACATGATGTCGGTCTCAAGACCCGGGTATTTTACGTGCCCGAGGGTCTCTAAAACTGTTTCAACGGAAAGCTGTCTGGCCACGCGACCGATTATCTCAAAGCATCGGCGGCGCCGGAAGTACGCGACCCGACCTTAGTCTGCCGACCGGCGATCGGATGACAAGAGGTGCGCGGGTGGAACATCACCCCGCGCCCGTCGCACTCGCTCATCCGACCATCTAGCGGCCTTTAAAAGCCGGTTTTCGCTTCTCAAGGAACGCGCGGACACCCTCACGCGCGTCTTCGGACGGATTCGTCACCATCACGGACAACGCCGCATCCTCGAGCGCGTTGTCGAGCGTCATGTTGAGCTGCTTGTACATCATGCGCTTGGCAAGCCGAATCGCGAGCGGTGGTCCGTCGGCCAGCCGCGCAGCAAGCTCGTTCACGCGCGCCTCCAACTCCTCATGCGCGACGACTTCGGTGACGAGTCCGAGTTCCTGCGCCTGCCCAGCGTCATAGACCTCCGACAAAAGCGTCATCTTGAGTGCCCGGTCGAGCCCCATCGCGCGCGGAAACAGGTAAGCTCCACCCTCGTCGCACAGCAGCCCGAACTTGAGCGCCGTGTCACCCAGCCGCGCCTTGTCCGAGGCGATACGGAAGTCGCAGCAGAGAGCCAGTGTCAGACCTCCAGCCACGGCCGGGCCGTTTACGGCGGCTATTACAGGCTTGTCGAGCCGATGCATCGAGAGCACGAGCTGATGGAAGTTCTCTCGCATTTCGAGCAAATGACCCATCGAATGGCCGTGAAAGCGCGACCGGGCATCAGCGGAGCCGCTCACGTCGCCACCCGAACAGAACCCGCGGCCCGCGCCGGTGATAACCAGCACACGCAGCGCGTCGTCCTGCCGAAACGCGTCAACCGCGGCGATCAACTCCTGCACCATACGTTCGGTGTAGCCGTTGAGCGTCTGCGGACGATTGAGCGTAATTCGAGCGATCGCGCCCTCGGTCTTCCATAAGATGTCGTGGAATTCCACTGCGCTGTTCTCCCCTCGGGCGAAGCGGGCAACCGTCGAGTAGTTGCCCGGTGCGCCCGAATTGGCCGCTTTTCCGCCGTCTCAGCGACCCTGAAACTTGGGTTGACGCTTTTCGAGAAAAGCCTTGACGGCTTCCTTGTGATCCTCGGTGCGTCCGGTCATGGTCTGGCCCAGCGCCTCGCGATCGCAGAGTTCGCGGAACTCATGGTTTATCGCGGCGTTCAGGTTGGCCTTCATGTAGGCGTAGGCGACAGTCGGTCCGTTGGCGATTCGCGTGGCGAGTTGGTGCACGTCGTCCTTGAACGAAGCGGCCGGAGCCACTTTGTTCACCAGACCGATCCTGAGCGCCTCGTTGGCGTCTACCATGTCGGCAAGGAAGTACATCTCACGAGCCTTGGCGCTCCCTACCAGCCGGGTCAGCGACCAGGTGCCGCCGAAGTCGCCCGAGAAACCCACTCTGGCGAACGCGGTTCCGAGCCGCGCGTTGTCGACCGCGATACGCATGTCGCAGGCCATCGCGAGACTCAGACCCGCGCCGGCAACCGGGCCGTTGATGGCAGCGATGGTCACCTTGGGTATCTAGTGAAGCAGCACGCTCGCTTCCTAGGAGGGCCTGATCCCGGCTATCCGCTCTTCGACGGTCG
>JBJKQX010000325.1:0-3112 GCA_046704965.1 Binataceae bacterium (SeqCode) | reverse complement strand
GCCATACCCGTCCGGTCAGTATCGTTACCGACGCGACGCTGATTGCTATTTGCAGCAGCGTCAGGGCGAAGCCGAAGTTCAGTCGCGGCTTCCTCAGCGCGGCGCTTTTTTTGTCCGCGGCCCGGACTTCGGCTTCGAACTCGTTTGCCTTCGCCTGGATCTCGACTTTCTGCTTGGCGTACTTGGCGAGCTTTTCATCATAGCCGGCGTGCTTCGCCTCCGGCGTCAGCGCCTTGGCCAGTTCCATCAGATGCGCCTTGGTGCTGACCTGCTGGTAATAGGCCCACTGGTTGGATGCCTCCGCCTTCTTCAGCACGGCTTCGTTTTTGAGCAGGATGGCCTCATTGGCAGTTTCGCTCGCCTCGTGGCCCACGATCGCACCGAATGTGGCCATGATCGCGGTAAAGATCGCAACCCATTGCGCGAGTCCGCGCTCCGGGCCATGCGGGTGGTGCGGGACGTGAACTTCATGGCTGGTCATTGCACTTCTCTCCTGCTGTTTTTCGAAACACCCATAATCGGTCGAACCGTTCTGTCGGGCCCGCCATCCGGACAAAGCGAAAGCTCCGCGCCTGTAGCCCGTTCGGAGTGTCCCACATTAACGGGAAACCGGCGCAGCAGCCAGTGTACTAGTTTCGTATTGAAGATCCGCAGAGCGGTCCGGCGCGATTTTACCGACGGCCGGCCATCGAGGCGACGCGGCGCAAACCGGTTCGCCGCATCGATTCCAGCGCCGCCGAATGGCGTCGTTGCGGCGGCGAAAATGTCCTATGCGATATAGGCTCGGACGCAAACGCTCACTTGTGCCCGGCGCACCCGGCGCCATAGACATACCTGGGATCCAGGCCGTTCTCCAGCTTGCGCACGATCCCCGCTTTGTCGAAGTAGACCGTCATTTCCATATACCACAGGTCATGCTCCTTGAACGGATAGGACCAGGCTTCCAACCCGGACAAGGAGTAGAAGCGCTTAAAGCTGGGCGCGCCGACAGTTCTCAGAACGGTTTCCTCGTCGGCCTGCCCCACCTTGATCGTCGCAAATTGCTTCAAGGTCAAAACCTGCTTATAGGAAACCAGCTTGCCGTCGGGGCCGATCCGAGCCATGTCGGTCGTCTCCCCCATGGGGCCATGCATATACTCGAGCAGGCGGCTCGAACCGTCCGGATACACGTGCGTCGGCCGGCCCAGACGCGCGACGACTTGCGCTTCGGTCAGTCCGGGGTGCACAGGAACCGTCAACAATGTCGCGCATGAACTCAAGCCTGCCAAAAGCGAAACCACTGCCGCAATGCGAAATACGCGTGTCATAGCATCACCTGTAAAAATGGAGACATTCCGAATGCTTTGGACCTGCCGGAATTGGCTGCAGTTCGAATCGGCATTACTCGCACCCTCCGGCAGGTCGTCAGGATAGCGGCTGTCCGCGGGATTACGTTGACTCAGGTCACGCCGGTCCGGCGTTCCCCGAGTGCTCAATGCCGGCAGAGGCTGGATCCGCCGATGACGACGTGCTCAAGCGGCGGCCGGTGTTCCACCAATCCGCGCGCTGACTTGTCAAGATAAGCTACTCTGCGCCACGTTCCTGATAAAGTAGGCTTTACCGGTAGGCCGCCGCTGCGGCGGCGGAAGCTAAATGCGATTAGCGAGGGCATACCGACATGGCGGAAAACGAGCCTGACAACGATCTGTTCGAGCACGCCGACGCGCTCGACGCTCTCAACCGGGGTATATCGCTCGATGAAAAACTGGCTACGATCCACGAGGTCCTGTATGTGCAGATCGGGTTCGTCGATCGAATCTCGGTCGTGGCATACGACCCGGCCAGCGACCTGTTAAAGACGTTCCTCGCCAGCTCGCCGGGGCGCAACAACCTGGTGCGCTACGAGGCGCGCCTCGCCGATTCGCCCTCCCTCGCGGAGATCCTGCGGACCGGCCGTCCGCGCGTCGTCAACGACCTCGAACTCTTCCGCCAGGGACGGCACGTGCATACCAAGCTTATCGCCGAAGAGGGATACCGCTGGAGCTACACCGTGCCCATGTATCTCGACGGCTCGTTCTGGGGATTCATTTTCTTCAACTCGCGCAGTCCGGGCACTCTGGACGAGTCGGCGCTGCGCGCGCTGGACGTATATGCCCACCTGATCTCGGCCATCGTTACCGCGGAAATGCTCGCGGTGCGCATTCTCGCGGCGGCGGTCAAGACGGCCCACGACATGGTGCACTTCCGCGACCCGGAAACCGGCAGCCACATCGATCGCATGGCCCGTTATTCGCGCCTGATCGCCCAGCACCTCGCGGCGACCGGTGTCGCAAACCTGGACGATGAAGCCATCGAGCGCATTTTCGAATTCGCGCCGCTGCATGACATCGGCAAGCTCGCGCTTCCCGACCGCATCCTGCTCAAGCCCGACCGGCTGTCGGAAGCGGAGCGCGACGAGATGAAACAGCATACGGTTCGCGGCCTGGAGATGATCGATGCCATCGTGCACAACTTCGGCCTGGAGCATCTCGACGGATTGGACTTGTTGCGCCACATCGCCGAGTCGCATCACGAAAAAATGGACGGAAGCGGTTACCCCCACAGACTGCACGACACGGAGATACCACTCGAGGCGCGCATCATTGCCGTCGCCGACGTGTTCGACGCCCTCACCAGCCCGCGCCCCTACAAACCTTCGTGGACCAACGAAGAGGCCTTTGCCTGGCTGCGCAAGCTTTCGCGCTCGAAGTTCGACCAGGACTGCGTCGACGCGCTGCTGTACAACGCGAAGAAGGTAAAGGAGATCCAGGCACAGTTCCGCGACCCCGGGACAGATCCGACGGCCGCCGCCGCGCACTGAAGGACCCGCTGCAGCCGCCACCCCTGGGATTGCCGATGACCATCGCCTATCGCTATCTTTTCCCTTTCATGTGGGCGGCCTGGATGCTGTACTGGGCGGCCTTGTCGTTCAACGTCAAAGCGGCCGCAAAGCGCGAGTCCTGGGCGTCGCGGCTGTCGTACACCGGCCCGCTTATGCTGGCGATGCTTCTGCTGATTCCAATCGTTCCGCTCCCAACGGTCGACGAACGCTTTCTGCCGCGGGCGGCATGGACGTTCTGGATCGGTTCCGCGC
>JBJKQX010000324.1:0-3297 GCA_046704965.1 Binataceae bacterium (SeqCode) | reverse complement strand
GGACCGTAACGCTCTACGTCGATGGAAAAGCGGCAGGGTCGGGCCGCGTCGAAGCGACACTGCCGATGCTGCTGTCAGGCGACGAAACCACCGACGTGGGGATGAAGCGCGGGTCGCCGATCACTAGCGATGTTCCGACGCGGAACAACGCATTTACAGGCACAGTGCGGGTGGTCATTGTTGAGACGGACCCGAAGGCAGAGCCGGACCATCTCATTTCATACGACCAGCTGATGCACATCCTGATGGCGCGGCAATAGTTGCTCTGCCCGCGAAACGAATGCTCGTCGTCGCGGCCTCGAGAATCCGGTGGGGGTCAAAAGACCTGAAAGTTCTATTGGGCTGATGCCGTTGCAAGGCGGCCGCACTTAAAGGCTGGTTTGGAGATGGCCGGCACTTTGTTGCACGGATTGACCAGAGTAGGCACGTGGTTCCACAGAGAACTCACTGCAATCTGGCCTGTCTTTCTCTTTTTTCTCGTCGGTTTCCTGCTTCTGCTTTTGGTTGTCAAGCTGGCGCTCGCGCAAGTCTCGGTTGAGATAATCGTACTCCCGAAGGCGATCATCGGCGCCTTGCTGGCTGCCAAGGCCGCGCTCGTAATGGATGAAACGCCGCTGGCGCGCAGCCTCGAGCGTTGCCGGCCGATCGTCGCGATCGCAGTTAAGACGTTGGTATACGGGGCGTTGGGATTGCTGCTCGGCTATATGGAACGAACTCTGGATGCGCTGCGTAAGATTCATAACTTTGACGAGGCCGTCCTTTACGTAGTCGATCGGGTGGGTCTCTATCGGATGCTCGCCTGGGCGCTGGGAATAGGTATTGTGTTCGGCCTCTATTTCACGTTTGCGGAGATCAACCGCCGCATGGGAGACGCGGCCTTATCGAAACTATTCTTCGAGTCGCCCAAAACCCGGCGTACCAAAGTTAGTGCGGATGGCCCTTGAGGAGAGAAGTCTTCTCGCGAGGGGTCCGGCAACGAAGACTGCGACGGCAGAGCAAACGGCGCATGGCGAATCGGCAGTCTATCTCTCGACCATGCTTGCTTTCGATCGCGCATGCGTGACCAGGAAGGTCGGGCTGTCGCGGTCCAGCATCCATCGCATCTGGCAGAAGTACGGCCTGCAACGGCGTGGGGTCGATAGCTTCAAGTTCAGCACTGGCTCGCACACCGGAACCGGAAGGCTCGCCCGTTTCGTTGGACCAGGCCGGCCGCCGGCATCAAACGCAGCATCGGCGATGCTGAACTTATTTACGAGACAGGACTCTAAAACATCTTTTTTAGTGCGTGGACCAAGGCGACCAGTGCGATCGCCCCGACCGTGGACATCGCAAGGTGCCCGATCGCGCCAACCGCCATAATTCCGAGCGATTCGAAAATCCATCGCCCGATTACTGCGCCGATAAGCCCGAGCAGGGTATCGACCAGCAGCCCGTACCCGTGCCCGCGCATCAGAAGTCCGGCGAGCCATCCGGCCACCAGTCCAATCAGAAGGGTGCCGATCATCTTGAATACGCTGCCTGTACGGTTCGAATGTGCCGACTAGCAGCCCGGCGCGTGATGGATCTTTCCGCGCTCGAATGCGAGCGACTGGAGTTCCTCCGCAAGCTCGATTGTGCGGGTGCGCGCCTCCCGCGCCTGAAGTTGCGACTCTTCATCGCAGGCAAGCTCCATGAGGAACCTGACGCCCATCTCATGATGGAATTTTTCGTCGGGCTGAATCACTTCGCGGTAGAGGCGGGCGGTTTCACTATCGCCGGCGCTCTCGCACAGTTCGATGAACTGGACGTTCTTTACCATCGCGATCGCCTCGCGAGTGAACTGACCCGCAGCCACCCGTTTGACGTCGCTGGCAAGCCCGCGCAGGTAGCGATAGAGCGGACTGTATCCAGCAGCAAGCGGATCGAATCCGCTCAGATCATCGCCGAGATGGCGCAATCGGTTCTCGATGAGCCGATAATGACGGGCCTCGTCGCCCGCCTGCCGGGCAAGCGCGAGCTTCAGCTGCGCGCCCGCGGCCGTCGGCATCCATAGCGCCGCGATTTCGCTCGCCTCTATCTCGTTCTTGAGGGCGATGCGAAGCAGCTTTTTCGGCGTCAGATCGCCGCTTGATTCCGCGACCAGTGTCTCGGCGGGCGCGAGCCGACCCAGAAGCTTTTCGTTCTCGCGGATCAACTCCTCTACGAAAGACTTCGGGTCCATCGCTCGCTCACCCGCAGCCGCGAATGCTTGCAGCTACTTCTTTTGTTCCATCGGGGCCCCGCAGCACTTTATCGTGCCGCCGCCGCCCTTGGTTACGATTACCTGAGAACCACATTTGCCGCAGATGTAAACTTTTCCCAGCTGGTTAGCCATCGTAGGATTCGGTGGCGCCTCCTCTCATATCTGTCTTCGAAATATCTACGCGCCCCTGAAGAGCGGCCTGCGTTTCTCGAGAAACGCCTGCACGCCTTCTGAGCGGTCGGAAGTGGTTTGTAGCAGGGCATACAGATCTTCCTCAAGTCTTATGCCCTGATCAAGTGTCATATCATAGCCTTTGCGAACTGCTTCCTTGACCAGACGGGCGGCAACCGGAGCCCGGCTCAGAACCGATTGCGCAACCTCACCGGTGCGTCGCGCAAGCTCACGCCGGTTGTTGGCAAGGTAGGTAACCAGCCCGATTTCGAGAGCCTCCGCGCCGTCTATCTCGTTGCCCGAGAGCAGGATGCGGAGCGCATGGCCGATACCTACAAGCCTTGGCAGGCGCTGCGTTGCTCCAAACCGTGGCATCGCGCCGCGCCCGGGCTGGGTCAGCGCAAACCGTGCGCTTCGCATCGCGACACGGATATCTGCCGCCATCGCAAGCTCCAATCCCTCGTCGCGTGCGTCGCCGTTCAGAATCGCGACCGTGGGCTTGGTGACCGCGGCAAACGATTCGACCAAATTGACGTCGACGTCCGCCTCGAAGCCTTCGCAGAAGGCCGCTCCCGAGCCCGTTACGGCCATCGCGTGTACGCTCTCGTCGTCCTCGACGAATTCGCACAGCGCCTTGAGTTGCTCGCCCATCCGCGCGTCGAATCGATTGTTGCACGAAGGGCGGACAATCGTGGCCGTCACCCATCCTCGCGCCTGAGTTATCTCGATCGACCCGCTCCCGTCGCCGGAGCGCGAACGGGGCTTGCGTGGTGATGCCTTGGCCATCAGCCTCTACCTGCCGTCGGGGCCTGGCCTACGGCGTCTGGGGAAGCTCCTTGCGCAGGATTTTGCCAAGATGGTTCTTGGGCAGCTCGTCGAGGAAATCGATCGCCTCGGGACACTTG
>JBJKQX010000323.1:0-17571 GCA_046704965.1 Binataceae bacterium (SeqCode) | reverse complement strand
GTGCGATCCTCTGCTGCTACGGCTATGTCCGCAAGGTGTTTGACGAACGCAGCGCGCTCGTCGCGGCACTCATCCTGGCGACGACTCTTCAGTTTGGTCAGGCGGCGACCGCCGTTCGCGTGGATATGACGCTGACCTTCTTCATGGAGATCGCGTTTTTCGAATTCATTTGCATCGCCGAAGGTCTGACGCGCCGCCGCATGCTGCTGTATCTGGCGATTGCCGCGGCCGTGCTGGCCAAGGGACCAATAGGCTTGGCGCTCCCGGGCCTCGTGGCACTGATCTGGATCGCCATCGAGCGCCGATGGCAGGTGCTGCGCGAGATGCGGATGATAAGCGGCACGCTGGTGGTCCTTGTGTTGGCGGGAGGATGGTATCTGGCCGCCAGTTTCATCGGCGGAGAGGCTTTCGTTCATCGTCAGATTTTTGCCGAAAATATTTATCGACTCATTCCGAACCACGCCTTTCACGAACCGCATGAGCATCCGTTCTATTGGATCGAACTCGCGTTGCTTGCGGGATTCCTGCCCTGGACCGGCGCCGTCCCATTGGCGCTCACGGCGATTCCCGAGAAAGCGCGCCTTTGGACGCCGCGCTTCAAATACCTGGTGGTGTGGGCGGCCACGGTCCTCGTTTTCTACAATCTGCCCAGGAGCAAACGCGGCGTTTACCTGCTCGCTCTCTATCCCGCGGCGGCGGCTCTCACCGCACTGATGCTGAACGCGGTGCGACGGCGAACCTCGCAGTCCTCGCGCATGGTACGTTTCACGGCTCTGGCTGGAGGGATTGTTTTTCTCGCGATTGGCCTGGCTGCGCTCGCCAGTGGAGTCGCGATGTGGCTCTACGGCCCCGGTGTTCTTGCTGCCGTCATGAAAGCGGTGGGTTTGCGCGCAACGGGGCTGGCGGTCGAGCTTTGGAACGCGACGAGCGCTCATCCGGTGGCGGCTATCGTGTTGTCCGCAGTAGTAGGTGCGAGTGGTGCATATCTGCTTCTGTCGCGAGTCGATATCGACAGCCTCTTTGCTGCCGTTTTGGCGGGCATTTCATGCTCGATTCTCGTGGCCCATATCATCGTGGTCCCCGCTATCGCCCGCACATTGACGTTGAAACAATTTACACTCGAATCGACAAAACTCGCCGGCGATCATCCGGTAGTGAGCCTCTGGCCGGTGAACTTCGATGTCGCATTCTATGGCGGTCGCAATATCGTGGTTCTCTCGCACAAGCAAACGCGTGCGGTGTTTCAGGGCGATAAGAACGTTGCCTTACCAACGCGGGCACGCAACGCCGAATATTTCATCTTGTGGCGTCATCACTACCGACTCTTGTCCCAAGAGAAACGCCAACAGTTTCCAGTGGTGATGACGAGCAACCCGACTTCACCGAAGGGAAAGGGCAGGATGGTTCTGTTGAAGCGAGCCGAATTGCCGTCCGATGCCGTGTCGGTGAACCAGAAGAACCACGCGCCGACGGGAACGCCATGAGTACGGCGCACCACTCGAAATTCTCGAAACCATCTACGATCGCCAACCGCGCTCATGGTCGAAACCAATGAAACGTCTGCCGGCGCGGTTCACTACATACGTGGCGATCGGACTGTTGGTAATTCTGTTTGCCTTCCTGACCACTAATCGCCTGGGCGCCGGTCCGGTTTGCACCAGCAACGAAGCGGTCGAAGCGGTCTTCGTGCAGCAGATGGTCGAGCACGGCCATTACCTCTTTCCGCTCGACAATGGTCGCGGACCGATGTACAAGCCGCCGCTTTTTCATTGGACCGGGACCGCACTGGATCGTCTGTCGGGAATGCGCAAGGTCACACCCTTCAACCTGCGTCTGCCATCAGCGCTTTACGCCACTGCAGGGGCAGCGTTGACGATGCTTTTTGCATTCAGTGTCTTTGGCGCAGGTCCGGCAGTGTTGTCGGGTCTGATACTTGCTGCTGCCTACGAATATATCAGCCAGGGGCGGTTGGGCCGTGTCGACATGACACTGACTTTCTTCGAGGCGCTGTCGCTTTTCACTTTCATGTGGCTGCTGCCCACTCTGGAAGACGAGCACTCGCGACGACGCACCGCACTTCATTTCCTGCTGGCGGCCTCGATGGGCCTGGGTGTGCTGGCCAAGGGGCCTGTCGGCGCGCTGCTGCCGGGATTGGCTATCCTGGTATTCCTCGTTCTTGAAAAGCGCTGGATGGCCTTGAAACGCTTGATGCGTCCGTTGCCGCTCGCTTTTGGCCTCGTTCTGGCTTCGAGTTGGTACCTCATGTGCCTGGTAGGGGCGCGTTACGGTTTCCTGAACCGCCAGATAGACAGCGAAAACTTTGGGCGGTTTTTCGGGTCATTGGGCAGGATGCCGTATTGGTACTACGTGCAACCGCTGCTGCTGAACGCCGGGCCGATAACACTGCTTATTCCGGTGGCCGTCGTGATGGCGCTCTGGATGCGGCGGGCGCAGAACCTCGGACGTCTGCAACTGGATGCGACCGAGAGTCGCGAACTGGAGTGCGCCCGGTTCTTCGCTGGTTTTTGGATCGTCACGGTGGTTTTCTTTGAACTTGCGGCTTACAAGCGCAAGGCCTACCTGCTGCCGCTCTGGCCGCCGTCCGCAGTGTTGCTTGCGTGGTGGACCTGGCGAGTCGCTGTACCCAAGTGGGGACGATGGGTGGCGACCGCGCTCGAAGCTACGTGCGTCGCGATGCTGATTGCCAATTTCTTTTTCATTTCATGGCATGAGGTTCACGAGTGCGGTGCAAGGCTGTCGATTACACAGACGCTGGAATGGCCCTTCATCAGTCCGTACGGCGAGCAGCCTTCCTATGTAACAAGTCAGAACAAACTGGGTATAGCGGCGAAGCGAGTCAACAGTATAGTCGGCACAAAGCAGCCGCTTTACGTATATCAGCTTCAGGAACCTCTCGAACCGTGGCTGTTTTATCTCAATCGAGACCTCGTGCCGGTTCCCAAGCCGATAGACAAAATGCCTTCAGGCTATGTGCTCACCCGTGCCAAGGTGTGGAACAGCGGAATCGCCCGGAAGAGCGCTTTCAAAAAATTGTTGATGCTACCCGACGGTCGCCGCGAGGTGGTTCTCCTGTATCACGAAGCTCCCGCGAAGGGCGAAGTTCAAGAGAACGCGCCAAACCCGACGAAACCAGCGACCGGGGCGACCGACTAGCGGGAATTCAAGTTGAGTGACAGGCCTGCCGCGCGGTCAAATCCTGCTGTAGCCGGTTCCGGGGCGATCCACGCCCCATCCTCGCGCGATTTCTATTATGCCATACTCCTTGAGCAGCGCCTGGCTGTAGACGACCCGCCCGGTGACCTTGTCGAGAGGTTCGGTCGCGAGCAACAGCACCGCGCGCGCCATGTAGTCCGGCGGTTCCGATTTGGGGTCGCTCGCGACTCGCACCAGACCGTGGAAGATGGTGCCCGGAGTTGCAACCACCTGCGAGGGCGACACGCAGGTGACCGAGATCCCATCCTCGTAAACTTCCTCGGCGAGTCCCTGTGTGAATCGCTCGATCGCGGCCTTTTGCGCGCCGTAACAGGTGCCGCCGCGGCCGGGCGCCTTATAAGGACCGCGTCCCGGTCCGACCGCAATCCATGACGTGAGATTCACGATGGCGCCCGAGTGGCGCGGAATCATGTCCTGCATCACCAGCCGGCTGAGCATGAAGGGAGCGTGAACATTGACCGCGAACGACCTGACCCATCGCCTGACGCTGTACTCCTTGATCAGCCCCCCGTAACTGAGCACTGCGTAGTTCCCGAGCACGTCACACGGGCCATAGATGCGTCGAGTGTCGGACACCAGGCGTTCGCAGCCTTCTTCCTGCGACACGTCGCACGCGACCGCGACCGCTTCTCCTCCCGCCTGCCTGATCGCGGAAACCGTGGATTCAAGCGAGCCTTCGAATCGATGTTCCCCTTCGCGCAGAGTGCGTGCCGCGCAAACCACACGGGCACCCTCAGCGGCAAACAACTCCGCGATGGATTTGCCGATACCGCGACTTGCGCCCGTAACTATTGCAACCTTGTTCTTCAGTCCGTCCGTACTCACCGACATGAGTTTACCTTACGCTATCGACGGACCGGCTTTCGAGCACGCCGATTCACGGGTGACCACGCATGCGGGCGACCTACCGCAAGGCCGCTACGTACGAAGGTCACAAAGCGTCGGGCTGAACTCGTAGCTCGAGCGGACGGATGCGAATGTGAAACATCCTTGCCTTCGGAGTGCTGGAAGCATCGCTCTGCGTTGGGGCAAGAGGCCCGGTCGTCGGGCCGGGCCTCAATGTCGGGATTACTGCGCAGCGGGCATGTCAGGATACACCTCAACGTAGATCTTCCGCCCGTTCTTGAGTTCGACGCCGCGCGTGTCCACTGTCGGCTTGAGTCCCTGAAGCACGCCGTTGTAATCGATAAATCCTCGCGCGTGCAGTGCCCCCGGCTGCGGGGTGTCATCGCCCGGCATAACGATGGTCTGAGGACCGTTCTGGCCCTCGACCACCACCCCGATCGCTGGTCCTGGAGCCGGAGTGAAGGCAGAATATGCGGCACTGCATCCGAGAGTGCCTTGTCCAAGTGGGTCCCGATGCAGCGTAAAATCGGGCCAGATATAGCGCCCGACCATGATGCTCTGATTCGAACTCACCGCTGAACCTTGTCCCGAAAGCAGGGATACCGCCTCGCTCGCCACGATGTCTCCGGTCTGCGCGGCGGTCGCCTCGCCGTCGTCCGAGTGGTTACATCCGAACCTGTCCACGTCCGACACGTTGGTTCCGGTCAGCACGTCGCCAATAGACGGGATTCCGACCGCATTCGCTGCCGGGAACAGGTAGCCGAGCATGTCCTCGCCGAGGCCTTCGATGAACTTGTAACGGCCGGTCATGTTCGCCATGACGAAGGCCGAAACCGGTTGCGAAGGGTTCTGCATCTGGTCGGGAGACTGAAACCCTCGAATGTATCCGAAGGGAAATTCTTCGCCCGGAGAACTTATGAACTGGGCGGGGCCGATGCTGTAGGTAACGATTTCGGTTTCGAATCCGAAGCCCGACGTTGTGAGAGGAACGTTGTACGTAAGGTATTCGGTTTCGGGGGCAAGACCGGATGCCGGATCGCTTGAGACTTGAGTCACGGCGGGCGCCGGCTGCCCGTTGATATAGAGCTGGCGATGCGGAAACACCCCGAAGAATGCCGCAAGCAGGAAATCACCGTTATCGATAGGCGCGAAAAAATGCACGCGCTTGTAACTGAGATTGACCTGCGAGTAGGTTCGCGGGGAGTTTTTCAGCGCGCTTATCACCTGGTCCGCGACTCCCTCGCCGACGGCGCGCGTCTCCTGATAATAACCGACGGGGACCGGCGTTCCCGTGGTTGCGAAAATCGTCCGACATCCTGCCGGATGCTGCGCGTCATATTCGCCGGTGGGTACGGACGAGACGGACCCGTCCGGGAAGACTTTGGGCGTTTCGACACTGCCGACCGCACTGGCCATGTCGATACCCACGCCGCCGAATCGCTTTTCAAGTGCGGCGCGTTCCCAGTATATCCAGTCGGCTGACATCCAATACTTTTGCGTCAAGTTAGGATTGAACGAAAGAGACTCGGCGTGGATGCCGTAGTTGCTGAGAGTAAAAATCGCGTGATGCCCCCGTTTTGATATCGCCTGCATCACCATAATCTTGGAAGCCCGCACGTAGGGATAACTTGACCAGCAAGTGAGAAAATCCTTCGGCTGCTCCGTCTGAGCGAACTTCAGAACGGCAGGTTGCCGCGATTCATAGGCCTGGATGATTGCCTGCGCCGCGCCGTGGATCGCGAAATTCATCCAATAGTCGTCGACTCCCGAATTGGCGAGCTGCCCCTGGGCGATTGAGGAATCGATTCCGGGGCCCCAAAGCCCGATGGTGTCGGGTGCGGATTCGTCATGGGTCGCGGATATGAAGATCTGATTGATCGCGTTGGGCCCAAGCTTCTCGCGGACCAGCGCACGGATGCTATCCATATCGGTGTTGAACATCCCGATTACGTCGAGAACTTCGACAGCGATCGTCTCGTGCCCGTTGTCGATTACGAACGCGCGCGCGGTTATCGGGTCTGCGTCCTTGGTCGGCGGCTGCCCGACTCTGCCCGTTCCGCCGCCGAGATATATTCCGTCGTAGCGCCCGTTATGGTTTGCGTCGTAGTAGGGTTCGCCGGGGTCCCAGTGACCGTTTCCGTTAAGATCTATGTACGGCTCGGTGAAATCCCACTGGCGCGGTCCGTTGTATCCTGCCGGATCGACTGCAGGGATGTGCGAGGCTGGATTGAATACCGGCGGTGTTATGTTGGCAACCGCAGCTCCTGCCAATAGTCCTGATGCCGACGCCTGACCAGCGACCATCGTTGCCGTAAGAATGACCGCGAGCAAGAAATACTGCTTACCCCCAAGACGTGCCATTGTGCTCCCCCCGTCGTTCGCGTCGTGCGCGAATGTTCGGATTTGTTTCCCCGCGTCAGGAACAGATAGTCAAGCCCGCGAATCGAGCCGCACAATCTGTTTCCCTTTTCCCAACAGCACCAGCAGCTAACGCCCAATACTCAATCCGAGCGGACTCGATTGTCAAACGATACATCGGGATTTTGCGTCTTTCTTGCCGCATATCAAGAAATCGGTAGTCGGGAGCGACCTAATGACTGTAAGGCACGGAGCCTCGGGACGACTTGAAGGAACGCTCAAGGCCTTTTCTTTTCTCCTCCATCTCAGTGCACCCACAAGCGGGTACGGTGCTTTTATGGCGGCGAAATGTAGTAAGATTCCGGGCGGTCTCTTATTTGACGGAGTTACGAGGTTAGAAGAATCGATGGTTACAGCGCGCGAATACAATGATATGCGCAAGGGGACGTGGGTCGGAGACCTGGGCATCGAGATTACCGGCGTTGAGCCCGGACGGTTGACGGCCCGCGTGAAGGTGCGCAAGGAACTCCTGTCGCCGAACGGATTTCTTCACGCGGCGAGCGTGATTGCGCTGGCGGACAGTCTTTGCGGATCGGGTACGATGGAAAACCTGCCCACCGAAGCGCGCGGATACACCACCGTGGAACTCAAAGCGAATCTCGTCGGCACCGCACGCGACGGATATATCGAGTGCGAGGCGACTCTGGTGCACAGCGGGCGGAGCACTCAGGTATGGGACGCGAAGGTAACGGCCGCGCAAACCGGAAAGACGATCGCGCTATTTCGCTGCACGCAGATGATCCTGTATCCGACGCCTGCGAAATAGAGCGAAGGTGGAGCGAAGCGCCAGCTTGGAATCAATTGAGGATTGGGGGTGACGTCAACGGCTAGGCCGTCGTTTCCACCTCGAAACCCGCACTTTCGATCAGCGCGCGCGTGCGATCGTAATCCCATCCGGGCGTTGTCAGGTAGCCGTTGACAAATATCGAGTTTACCGCGTTGAAGAGATCGCCCTGACGGTCGCCAAGATTCAGCTCCCGTCCGCCTGCCGCCCGAACTTCGCTGCGCGGATTGAGCAGCCTGAAGAGGCAGGCGATCTTCAGACATCGCTCGGGTGTCAATGCGCGGCTGTTCTCAAGGGGAGTTCCTGCGATCGGGTGGAGAAAATTGACCGGTACCGAGTTCGCGCCGATTCGACGGGTTGCCAATGCGAGATCGATCACATCATCGTCAGTCTCGCCCATGCCGACTATGCCGCCGGAGCATACGGACATCCCGGCTGCGCGCACATTCTCGATTGTGCGCAGGCGATCGTCCCACGTATGGGTCGTGCAGATCTGAGGATAAAAGCTCCGGCTGGTATTGAGATTATGATTTATCCATCCGGCGCCCGCAGCTTTGAGCCGCTCTGCGTCCTTGCGCTCCAGCAGGCCTATGGACAGGCAGAGTTCGAGTTCGGGCATTTCGGACCGGATACGCTCACACGCCTGCGCCAGATGATCAATGTCACGCGCGGTCGGACCTCGCATGCTGCAAACCATGCAGTAGCGTCGCCCGCCGCTTTCAAGCGTTTGTCTTGCTCCTTCGACGAGCTTGTCGACCGTCTGCATCTTGTAAACCGAGATGTCAGCCTTTGAGTCACGGGATTGCGAGCAGTAATGACAATCTTCGGGACAGATGCCACTTTGCGCGTTGCGAAGCATGCATACCTTTACGCGTTTGCCGAATGTCGCTTCGCGAACCTTGAGGGTAGCAGCCAGCAACTCATCCAGCCTTTCGTCTGACCAATCAAGGATTGCCTGCGCTGTCGGTCGGTCGATTTCGATTCCCGAAAGAACATCCGCGACGACGCGGCTGAGATCCAAGCTCGTACATTCAGTATACATTACCGCACGAAGGAATTCACGCCGGCTGGTCGAGAGCAAAAGCGGTCGCGTCCGCGCAAGAAATCACGATGATCGGAAAGACAATCAGAGTGGTGCGGACGTTTCACCGAGTAGCGCACTAATTATGGCGAGACTTACCGGTTCCTTGTGTCTTATTCTGCCGAGGTACGGCACGTCGAGGAGACGCCGCATCGAGTCCGGATTGGCTTCGAGCGCGGATTCGGTCACCGGTGCTGTGTCGCTCAGGACGCAGCCAAGGAGCTTGAGACCGCGCGCCCGCGCATAGTGAACACTCAAGACGGCCGCGTTGAGACCCCCCGGGCGATTGCCCACCACCAGCACGACGTCGAGGTCCAGTCGCAGGGCGAGGTCCGCGCTGTTGAAGTCCCATGCGATCGGTGTCGCAATTCCGCCGGCGCCTTCCACGATCATGAAATCACCTTCGTCCGCGATCGCGCTGAAATTGCGTTCAATCGTCGCGGGATCAGGCGATGGAAGTCCGTCGGCTTCGGCCGCTCGTGCCGGCGAGAGTGGCGAACCGTAACGATATGGGCATACCAGATCCAGCGGCAACCGCGATGCGCCCGCACTGACAAGCGCCATCGCGTCGTCCGGCCTGAAATCGCCGCCCGACCGAGCGCATCCGGTTTCCGCCGGTTTCATCACGCCCACGCGCATCCCGCGTGCACGCGCAGCGAACGCAACCGCGCATCCGAGCAGTGTCTTTCCGACCTCGCTATCCGTCCCCGTGATAAGCAGTCGTCGCGTCATCGGGGAATCCTCGAAGACCGTATGAGCATATTTCAATTCCTGTTCGAACTAGCGGTTAATCACCGCGGTCCTCGCGGGCTCGAACTCCTCGCAGCTTGCAGTCCAACGCTGATTCAACTTTCGCTCACCGAAGGCGGAGGCCTCAAGTCGAGGAGTCCACGCGGCGGGAGCAATCGTGCGCCTGTCGAGTGGTTTTCGGCCACGACAACATGATAGTCGAACAGTGCGGAAGCGCACACGATGAATCTTCCGCTCTGGAAAGAAGGGAGTCAGTTATGGCGGGGCTTTATTTCGAAGAGTTTGAGATCGGCCGGGTGTTCGTACATTCAACGACCCGTACGATAAGCGAGATGGACAACGTGCTGTTCAGCGCGCTCACACACAACCCTCAACCGCTCCATCTGGACGACGAGTTCGCGCGCAAGACCGAGTTCGGTCAGCGGCTGGTAAACAGCATCTTTACGCTTGGGCTGATGATCGGCGTTTCCGTGTCGGATACCACACTGGGCACCACGGTCGCCAATCTCGGGATGTCAGACGTCAGATTCCCCAAGCCGGTTTTCCACGGTGACACGTTACGCTCGGAGAGCACGGTTGCCGAGAAGCGTGAGAGTCGTTCGCGCGCCGACGCGGGCATCGTCGTGTTCGAGCATCGATGCTTCAACCAGCGCAACGAGGAAGTCGCCTACTGCAAGCGGGCGGCGCTGATGCGAAAGAGGCCGGCGGAATGATTCGGCGGCCTGCCTACTAAGTAAGTAAGAACCGTCGGGATGCGGCGCGCTGTCGTCCCAAGTTACGACAGCGCGCCGCGACCATCGCTTTCAATAAAAGTTAGGCTGCTCTGACGCGATTGATGCCGACGGCTTTATCTCCTCGTCCTCACGAATCCATTGCCTGAAAATAAAGGTCGCCGCGGCTATCAGAAAGAACGGTTGTATTACCCACATAAGGACCCCTCCCAACCGTTGGTCGGAAAGTGGCGTCATCCCCCACGGTTGCGGAGCCCACAGCCACATATAAATCATTGACCTGGACAGCGTTATCAGTGCGCCGACCAGAGTCATGGGGATGATGAGGAAGAACAGGTAGAGAATCTGAAGCGGAGCAGGGAGGCGCGGAAATTCGGGCAAGGGACTCAGGATCGGCCACCAGAGCATCAGGCCTCCGAACAACAGTGCCGCGCGGATTCCCGCGTAACACGCCCGAGCGTGGCAAATGTGGTTGCAGACGGCCGGATAATGAATCGTCCCGAATATCAGTACGAAAGTGCCGAAGGTAATTGCGGGCTTGCCTAGAAACTTGACTATCGGTTTGATTCGGGGTCGGGTAAACGCCGGTCGGAGCATCCAGTCAGGGGTGCCGAGCAAAAGAAGCGGAGCAATCAGGAACACGATAAAGATCTGCTCAGCGATGTAAGCGACAAAAACCCGGTGCCACGCGAGAAGGTCAAGCGGCCCGGTCAGGTCCGCAATCATCACGATCAGACCCGCGGTGAAATAGAAGACCCGTTTCCCCTCCGGCCACCTTTTGGTCTTGTAGATTGCACCGAAGTAGCCTGCGGCCATTACGGCAGCCAGGTAATACACCCAGGTGTGCGAAGGCTGCGGCATGTTGTTCATCCGCATCGGCGGACCGATGACGGATTGAACCGACGGAGCGACCGCCGCTGCTACACCAGTTACCGCGAGTGCGCCGATCGCTGCGATCGCCGCAATTGCGCCAGCCTTCATACCGTATTTCATTCGTTCCACAACCTTTGCGCCGACCGTAAATCTGCCGGCTCGTTCTGGCGGCGGGGTCTGTTCGGGGGGTGGTTGGGTAAGCCAGCCTTGCACTCCGGAGCCTCGCGGCCAACCTCTCAGCCCTCGTCAGGAATGTTATGCTCCTGTTCGAGGGCAAGATTCCAGTCAATATACAAGAAATGATGGTTCTTCTCATCACGGCGCCGTATTGGCCAACACCGACGCCGCCGCCATCGCGCCCACGATCAGGGCAGACTCCGCTACGATGGTGCGCAGCAAGACTCTGCGCGCCTGAACCTTCTCGCTCGCGGGGATAAGGCGAAGACGGTTGTAGGCCCCGAACGCCAGCGTCGCGCCGAAAATCACGATTTTCGCCAGCACAATCCGTCCGTAGGAAGAGTACACCAGCCGTCCGACATCAAGCCCCAGCGCATGGTAGGTCATGTAGACTCCCGAGGCGGCCAGCGCCACGACCGACCACGCGGCAACCGTGGATACGCGTTTGGCAGCGTCCGACGCCCACGGCGCTTCACATTGCAGCCACAGCAAAATCGCCAGTCCGACGATCGCTCCGAGCCACAGGCCTGCCGCACTTTCATGGATAAAGTAGACGGTGATAGCCAGCGCTCCCGCGTCGATCGCATGACTCGAAAGCGCGCTCATCAAGAGCATGCACGTGGCTACCGCGAACAGCCACATGGCGGAGCTTCGCGCTGGCCGGCAAAGCCAGGCGAGCACGACAAGGAGGGCCGCCGCCGCGATCCGCCAGACCCACATGCGCCCGACGTGAGTCGCGGCGACCGCCTCCGGCACGAAAGCGAAGGCATGGCTCATCGGCACGCCTGCCATCTGCGCCACGTCGGCAAGCATCGCCACGGGCGAGACCACGAGTGCGCCCACGGCCAGCACCATCCAGAGGTGACGCAACGCGACCGGAAGCCGTGAAGAATCTGCCTCCCCGGGTGCGATTGCAAAGAAGAAGGCTGTCGTGCCGAACGCCAACTCCTGACATACGACGAGCGGCCATTCGACGGCGGCGAGTCCGTATAATGGAGCTGGAAGCGTCACGGTTTGCCCGACACGGTGAAGGTGTAGGACCCGAAGGTGCGATGCCCGTCGTCGGCCACCACGCTCCATTTGACCTCGTATTGTCCGGGGGACAGATGGTCGACTTTGACACTGAGCGTGCGATGGTCCTTGCCAACGTGCGGCCCTCCGACGTCGCGCTCGTGTCCCGAAGCGTCGAGCACCTTCAGCTTTGAGAAAGCTTGTTCGATAGGCGCGTCATAAAGGATCTTCACCTCGGTGGGCGGCGTCTTCAGAACCGCACCTGCGCAGGGACTCTCCGAGGATGGAAAAGCATGCGCCATCGCGACTCCCGCCGTCGCAACCAGACCAAACAGCGCGGCAATCGAGGTCGCCAGAACAAGGCAGGTCTCGCGATTTTTCATAACGGTGTCCAGTTCGACGCCGGAAAGAGGTCATCGATAAAGACATCGAAAAGACCGAGGACGGCGGTATGCAGTTGCGGCGAAGTTGCATTGTTGAGCGGTATCTGTGTCGCAACGCTGATTTCGTAGTAGTGGCCTACGTATGCAACTCCAGGCGTCAGGCGTAAATCAGGGAAAGTTTGACCGGAAGGCCCGGTTATCAGCTGATCGTAATTGATCTCCGTATAAGGAAAGAGATCACGAATAGGCCATCGAAGCCCGACATCCTCAACGTCGTTACTGAGAAAGGGGAGCGAGTATTCGATTACTTCATCGGCGAACATCTCATGGCTTGCAGGTCCATTGAGGGCCGGCACGTATCCGAAATCACCTTCCGTCCCGAGCGGTCGCAGCCACTTGAAGAATCCCCGGTTAGGCAGATCTCCCATTCCCTTGGCCCAAAGGAACATCGGGCCGAGGCTGGTGTGCTGCTGATCCTCGAAGCTCGCAGTGCCCGTCGGCAGTAGGAGATCGGCGGCAATCGAGAGCCTGAATTGATGCTCTATGTTCGTGTAAAACGCATATTTCGGCAGCACTTCAAGGTTCCCAAAGCCCGACGCTGACGCACCCTCCTTGGGCGACGCGGTTACCCATTCGCTGCCCAGCCCCAGGCTCATATTCTTGCTGAGCTTCTTTTCGATTGAGAAGCCTAGTGAGAATTCCCGACCCTCGGAAGTCCGGTACCAGGAAGGCTGCAGCATATCGAACTCATTCTTCGGATTAGCATCTTCCGTGATTATCGGTTCCATAAACTCATAACCGCCTATGAACCCGTGAGCCCATGCGCGAACACAAGGCGTTGCCAGGCACGGAATTATAATCGCTATCAAAAATACCCAAACTCTTTGCATCACTTACCCTAGGCGGTCTGACAGAGCACGCACCGCCCCATACGATTCCCGATGCGACCAATCCACACCGGCAATCGGAACATACGGACAAAACAGGGAGTCTCAGGCGAGTGCGATGCGAGGAGGCGGAGGGTCTGGCGTCTCAAGCGGTCGTGAAGCCGGCTGTAAGTGCAATTCGCGAGCCGCTATCGCACCCGGCGGACGCGGCTCCAATAGATGCCACGGGCCGGGAACCGGAATGTAGGGTGCGCCTACGAATCTGTCGGCCGATTGCATCGGATGGCAGATGTTGAGTGTCAGTACGGGTCCCTGCCGGCCGGGTTCGAGGATTAGCCCGCAGGACAGCGGTATGCTTCCGACTAGGATAGCCAGGGCAACCACGACTGCAAGCAACGGAAAGTCGCGCGCCTTCTTAATCAGAGCCATTGCCCTTCTTCGCGAAGACCGCGTATTCGGGAAGCCCCGATTCGAATCAGTCCAGACATCTGAGGATGTTTTCCGCGTCCGAAACCCTTCTACAAAACTACATTTTCCGGTCGCGGCAAACCGGAGGGCAACTGGCAGCTTGCTCTTTCGAAGTTGCCAATCAGTAACTACGCGCAGTTGGAAAAGAGATCAAGCGACGGCATTTCCCCGATGCGCACAAGCGGTGTCTCCAGTCAGTTCCGGAGGTGCGTAGCGCGATGTTTGCGTGAGCCGGAAAGTAATGTAGTCGGTTTCTGCCCCCAGGTGCGAGAACTGGTTTATGCCGATTACTCCTTGCCCTTCGCCGCCGGCAGTTCGGGATGCTTCGACCACTCGTCCCACGCGCCGTCAAAGACGCTGACATTCTCGTAGCCGAGCAGCGCCAGGCACACCATCGACGCGCGAGTGCGTCGGAAAAACCTTCATTGGTTGCAACTCGTCCGGCGGTCGCCCCGTTGTGAGCAGGACTGAGTAAGGTGTTTCTTTTGGCCGCAACCTGACGTACGAGTGCGCCTTTCCGACGCAATTTCACGGCGATCCGATGGCGTGAACTGAGCGATTATCCCTTGGGCAATCCCAGCACGCGCTCGCCTATGATATTTCGCTGAATCTCGCTGGTACCGCCTGCGATTGTGAATTCACGTGCGTCCAAAAGACGCTGAGTCCAGATATCGTTTGCGATTCCGACGGGAGGCTTTTCCTCGACCACTCCGTTGAGCCCAAGCAACTCGTTCGCGAACATCGTGATCCGCATATTGACCTCGGACCCGAACATCTTGCCGAACGAGTTTTCCGGCCCCGGCGCCTTGCCCTTGAGTTGAGAGGTCAGCCCTCGGTAGCGGCTAAGCGCGATGCATCGCGTCTCCGTCGCAAGTCTGACGAGGGTCTGGCGGACGTAAGGATGGGTATGCGCGGGGACCCCGCCGAACTCGATCACTTTCGAGAGTTCCACCAGTTGCCGAAACACCCGTTCCACCGGATGACGAGTGCCCGCCGACAGCCGCTGGAACATCAGCGTCGCCAGCGAGACCTTCCATCCCTCGTTCAACTGGCCCACCAGGTTCTCCTTCGGAACCACCACGTTGTCGTAGAAAACCTGGTTGAAACGCGACTCACCGGTCATCTGAACGAGAGGTCGGATCGTGATGCCCGGGGTCTTCAGATCGACCAACAGGTAGGACAGTCCCTTGTGCTTGGGGGCCGCCGGGTCCGTGCGCACCAGCAGTACCTGCCAGTCAGCGCGATGCGCAAGGCTGGTCCAGACCTTCTGGCCGTTGATCACAAAATTATCGCCGTCCAGTACCGCGCGAGTCTGCAGGCCGGCGAGATCCGACCCGGCGTTGGGTTCCGAGTAGCCCTGGCACCAGATTTCCTCCCCCGTGAGCATCTTGGGCAGAAAGCGCTGCTTCTGTTGCTCGGTGCCGAGCAGCATCAGGGTCGGTCCCACGCGATCGATTGCCAACTGATTGCCGCCGTAAAGCGGAAGGCCGAGGCGCAAAACTTCGTCCTGATAGATGCTTTGCTCGACCAGTCCCGCCTCGGCGCCGCCCCATTCTTTAGGCCAGTGCAGCGCCAGATATCCCGCCTCGCGCAGACGGCGATGATATTCCATCACCATCGCCCAATGGCGATCGTCACGCCCGAAAATCAGATTTTCTGCGGACGTGGCCAGCGCCTCGATACTGGGCCCGAAAACTTCTGCCGAGTTCTTTTCGAGCCAATCGCGAACCTCTTTTCGAAACTTCTGCTGTTGCGGCGTGTAGCTGAAATCCATCCCTTGTCCTTCCGAGAGTCCCCGTTCGCGCGGCAGACGCGCTGCCGGATTCTAAAGCAATCGTCATGCCTTCCTGAAATCCTGCGCTTTCAAGGGTGGATCGATCGCCGCTGCGCGGCAGATAATCGGGGCATGGATCTCAAGGGCAGGTTAGCGTTGGTTACGGGTGGAAGCCGCGGTCTCGGACGCGCGATTGCGCTGGCGCTTGCGAAGGACGGCGCCGACGTCGCGGTGAATTATCGCGAAAATGCGGCCGCAGCGGACGAAGTGGTCGCCGCTATAAGGGCCATGGGGCGTCGCTCGATAGCGGTTCGCGCCGACGTCTCCTCGCCGGAGGAAGTTGACGCGATGGTCGCGACGATCGGGCGCGAGCTTGGAGAGGTTGCGATTCTGGTGAATAACGCCGGTGTCGCACGGCCACGCAAGGTCGATGAGATCGAGCTTGCGACCTTTGACGAGGCGATAAACGTCAACCTTCGCTCCGCGTTTCTGGTGACTGCGGCGGCGCTGCTGGCGATGCGTCGCAACAAGTGGGGCAGAATTATTTTCATTTCTTCCACGGCGGCCAACGTCGGCGGCGTGGTGGGTCCTCACTACGCCGCGTCAAAGGCGGGGATGATCGGTCTGATGCACGGCTACGCTTCCCAACTGGTGAAGGAAGGCATAACCGCGAACGCGATTTCGCCCGCGCTGGTCGAGACCGACATGGTTCGCTCGGACCTTCGCATCAAGCCCGAGCTTATTCCCGTAGGTCGATTTGGGCGCCCCGAGGAAGTTGGCGAAGTGGCCGTGATGCTGGCGCGAAACGGCTACATCACCGGTCAGGCGCTCAACGTGAACGGCGGATTTTATTTAACGTCCTGACTTTTGCTCGATACGCGAGTTGCGCCGCAGACGTCGCGGTCGCGCGGTCGCACGGGCCGTTGGACAGGTTTTAACGGTGCGATACCGATCATCGATCGGTATCGCGCCCTCAATTCATTTGCGCCGTTTGAACTTGGGCAGCGTGACCTCGGGAGTGACGTCGTCGAAATACACCTCGACCGGCAGGTCGAGGGCGAGTTCATCGGGCTTCACGTCGACGATCCAGCTCAGGATTCGCACTCCTTCTTCCATCTCTATTACGGCCGGACTGTAGGGAACCTCGGTGAACTGCGGCAGCATCGGTTGCATCACCGTGGTCCACGAAAAGACCTTGCCGCGGCCCGACGACTTTGCCCACTCCCATCGAAAAGAGCCGCAATTCGCGCACATGTCGCGCGGTATATGGCGCCACGTCTGGCAATCCGAGCATCGCTGAAAACGCAACTCGTGATCGCGGCAGAACTCATAAAATTCCCGTGCATAACCCTGACGCCGCGGAAGCGGTCGATTGTATTCGCTCGATTGCTGTGCCACCGGTGTTACCTCCTCAGGATCGCAAGGCTGCCGTCGCCGAAATCGCCCCATCCTGTAACCAATCCGATCTCGGCATCCTTGACCTGACGGTCGCCGCATTCACGGCGCAACTGACGGGTCGCTTCAACCACGTGATTCATTCCCCATACGTGCGCTTCCGAATGAAGTCCGCCGTGGGTGTTGAACGGCAGCTCGCCTCCCAGTTCCAGGCGTCCGCCCTTGACGAAATCCTTCACCTCGCCGCGACCGCAAAAGCCCATCGCTTCGAGCTGGAGCAGGACGACGTAGCTGAAGCAGTCGTAGATCTCGACAAAATCGATGTCGCTGTGTTTCACGCCAGCCATCGCTAACGCCTTGGGCGCGGCAAAGCTCAGACCTATCGTGAACGGGTCGCGGCGCGACGGGATGTCGTCGGCGGGATACGGATGGCCCTCGGCAACTCCGGATATGTAAACCGGCGGATGCTTCAGATCCTTGGCCCGTTCGGCCGACGTGACTACCACGGCGCTGGCCGCGTCGGTTTCCAGGCAGCAGTCGAACAACCTGAACGGGTAGGAGATCCAGCGCGCGTTCATGTAGTTCTCAAGCGTGAGTTCGCGACCGCGCATCACCGCCTTGTCGTTCAGTTGGGCGTGCTTGCGTGACGCGAGCGAGACGGCGGCCATCGCCTCGAACGGGGTTCCGTAGAGTTTCATGTGACGCGTGGCGATCCACGCGTACCACTGAACCGGCACCGACGCTCCGTAAGGCATGTAC
>JBJKQX010000322.1:0-7142 GCA_046704965.1 Binataceae bacterium (SeqCode) | reverse complement strand
CTCACGGTGGGCGAGATGACCGGGCGCAGGATGGTGACGCCGGCGAGGGTATACGCCGTGACCGGAGAAGGATAGTCGCTGGAGGGTGCGATTTTCGTCGACGGGGAGCAGCGCGGCGCGAGTGACGATCCGGAAGTTGAGCGGCTGTTGGGTGTCGCGGCGGGATGCAACGGGGCGCGGCTCGGTTCGCGCGAGGGAGGGCCTCACGTGGTCGGCGATCCGACCGAGGGCGCATTGCTGGTGGCTGCCGCCAAGGGCGGTCTGGATCTCAAGAGGCTTGAGAACGAGATGCCCAAAATCGGCGAGATCCCGTTCAGTTCCGACCGCAAGCGGATGACGGTGCTCAGGCGCAAACCGAGTGGAGTGTTGGCGCTCGTGAAGGGAGCGCCGGAGGTGGTGCTGGCGCGATGCACCCATATTGCGGACGGCGATAGGACGCGGGAGATATCCGACTCGGACCGCGCGAGGATGCTCGAAGCGAACGCGATGATGGCGAACGAGGCGCTCAGGGTTATCGGATGCGCAGAGAGGACGTTCGAGCATCGCGAGTCGGTCGCGGAGTCGCAGGACGAAATCGAAAGGAAGCTTGTTTTTGTCGGGCTTTGCGGGCTTCAGGACCCACCGCGTGCCGAGGCTCTCGAAGCGGTGCGCAAGTGCAAGCACGCCGGAATCCGCACCGTGATGATCACCGGCGACCATCCCGACACCGCGCGAGCAATCGCGCGGGAACTGGAAATTCTCGGGCCCGACGACGAAGTGCTCGCGGGAGTCGAGCTTGCGCGGACCTCCGATGAAGAGCTTGCGGATCATGTCAAGAAGGTCGCCGTGTACGCGCGGGTAACCGCCGAGGACAAATTGCGGATCGTGCGGGCGTGGAAGAAGCGCGGCGCGATCGTCGCGATGACCGGTGACGGGGTTAACGACGCGCCCGCTCTCAAGGAATCCGCGATCGGCGTCGCGATGGGAATAACCGGCACGGAGGTAACCAAGGAAGCGGCGGACGTCGTGATAACCGACGACAATTTCGCCTCGATCGTAGCCGCGGTCGAGGAAGGGCGTGGTATTTACGACAACATCTGGAAAAGCCTCAGTTACCTGGTGAGCGGCAACGCGGCGGAACTGCTGGTGATGCTTGTCGCGGGTTTAATCGGATGGCCGCTTCCGCTTCTTCCCGCGCAACTGCTGTGGATCAACCTTGTAACCGACGGGTTTCCCGCGCTCGCGCTTGCGACCGATCCGGTCGAACCGGGAGTCCTGAATCGACCGCCGCGTCGTCCCGACGCGCAGATCATGGATCACGGCTTTTTCCGCTTCATCATGTTTCGCGGAATCCTTGCCGCCGCGGTCTCTCTGGGCGCCTTTGCCTACGAATACCAGATGCGCGGTGACGTGGACGCGGCGCGGGCCTTTGCCTTCACCGTGCTGGTGGTCGAGGAGCTGCTGCGCTCGTTCAGTGCCCGCAGCGCGACACGGACGATATGGGAGGTCGGACTGCTTTCGAATATGCGTCTGTTCGCGGTGGTGTTGGTGAGTTTCGCTTTGCAGATCGTGATCGTGCAGACACCGCTGATCGAATGGGTGTTCGATACGCGTCCTCTCACCGTGGAGCAGTGCCTGGTCGCGATCGGGCTCGGCGTGATTCCCTTGATTATAATTCAGACAAGCAGGGCAATCGCGCGCCGCCGATTGATTGCTGTCGAATGAGCGCCGCCCGGCGTAAGCGCCAGAGCGCGAACGTCGCTCGGATAATCGCGCGAAGATCTGGTGGAAACCGGACGAAAACCGGGCTGAACGAACCCAGGTCCTCAACAGGGATGAGGCAAAATGGTTAAATGACGTACCATCCTCGCTTCACCTCCAAGGGGGAACACGATGAAGACGCAATGGGATAGTGCGAAGGAACTCGCGCTTCAGGCGCTGCGCGACCTCGTTCGGCTCGATACGAGCAATCCGCCCGGGAACGAGCGGATCGCGGCCGACTACATTGCCGAGGACCTGGGCCGCAACGGAATCGAAAGCACTATCGTCGAGAGCAAGCCCACCCGGGCGAGCCTGGTGGCCCGGATAAAAGGGCGCGACTCCTCGAAACCGCCGCTCCTGATTTCGTCGCATACCGACGTCGTTCCGGTTGAAGCGGACAAGTGGACCCGTCCGCCCTTCGGAGGCGATATCGCCGACGGCTGCGTATGGGGACGCGGCACGATCGACATGAAGGCGAAATGCGCTACCGACCTGATTCTCGCGTCGGCGCTCAAGCGCTCCGGAGTCGTCCCCGCGCGCGATCTCATAATCGCCGCGGTTGCCGACGAAGAGGCCGGCTCGCAATTCGGCGCCAAATTTTTGGTCGAGCGCCATCCCGAACTGGTGCGGGCTGGGTTCGTTTTGAACGAGGTCGGCGGTTTCACGGTGCACTTCGGCGACCTGCGCTTCTATCCGATCCAGGTGGCGGAAAAGGGATTCGTCACGGTCAGGATGACGGTGCGGGGGCAACCGGGTCACGGGTCGATCCCGCGCGAGGATTCGGCCGTGGCGAAGATGGCCGAGCTTATCACGAAGATTGTCAAAACTCCGATGCGCCGGCGGGTGACGCCGGTGATGAGGCGAACTCTGGAGGCGCTGGGGATTTCCCCCGACGACGCCGCGGGAATGTTTCGCCCGATGCTGTCGAACACGGTTACGCCGACGATCCTGCAGGCCGGTTACAAGGATAACGTGATCCCCGGTGAGGCGAGCGTGATTCTTGATGGGCGCACGCTTCCCGGTGAAGACCCCGAAAGCTTCATGGCTGAACTGAGGGCGATCGTCGGCTCGGAGCCCGGGTTTGAACTGGTGAAGACGGGACCGCCGGCCGAAACCAGCGTGGAGACGCCGCTTTTCGAATTGATGAAGACGACGATTGAAACCGCTGACCCCGGCGCGCGCGCAATTCCCTGGATGATTCCCGGCGCGACCGACAACAAGTTCTACGCGCAGCTTGGCGCGGCCTGTTACGGGTTCGCTCCGGTTAAACTCGATCCCGAGATTCCCTTCGGCTCCCTATATCACGGCAACGACGAGCGAATGCCGATCGAGGGCTTCAATTGGGGCTTCCGGGTCTATAGCGACGTGGTGCTCAATTTCCTCGGCGTTCGCCCTGACGAGGTGTTCGAATAGAGCGGCGCGGGCGCGCTACGAATAACGACTTACGCGAAACCTAAGACTCCGCGGAAGGGCGGTGGGAACGTCAGGAGCCGGGTCCCGATGAATCCGCTTCGCTGCTCGCGCTTCGCTCAGGGGTGAAAGTCACCAACAAGCGAGCAGGGTTCTCAAGCGGAACAACCGCGCAGTTCGCGACCGGCGCCATCTTGAGCGTGACCAGAGTTCCCTGCGAATCCGTGGAGATCTCGCATTCCTTGAAGATGGAACGGTCGAATACGAGATGGCGATTCATCCCGGGCGTAGGCTTCGCCCCCTTGAGCAGCAGCGTCACCGTCGTGTAACCCTGGCCGCTTTTCATCTGCTTTTCGTACTCGACCGGGCGCGTCAGGTCGAAGATGACCGACAACGGAGAGTTGGCCGAAGCGAGACGGACGGTTTTTAGCACTGCCGGGTCGGACGGAGTGGCCGCAGATGCAGGCGGAGCGGCCTTGGAACCCTGCTGAAGGGCGCGTGAGAGATCGGGAAGGCCGTTTGACCCATAGACCGGATCGTTCATTCCCGAGGGCGAACCTGAGTCCGCCTGCCGTACGGTGATCTGCTGGTTGTTGACGCCCGACGCACCTTGGCCGTAGCCGTTTTCCGCCAGCACGAGGCTCAGCGGGTCTTCCTCATTTTCGACCGGCTGATTGAGCTTCTTCAACTCGGCTTTGGCTCGCGGGCCGTACTCGGTGTCGGGATAATGCGTCATTATCGCGGCGAACGCCTGGGCCGCGGAGTATTTTTTCCCTTCCTTCTCGAGCGCAACCCCAAGGTCCCACAACGCGACCGGCGCCACCGGCGCGTTGGGATATTTCTCCAGCAATTCGGCGTACCGCGATTCGGCCGCCCGGAAATTCGCGCGCTTGAAATAATAGTTGCCGATGTATTGTTCATGCCGCGCGAGCATCCCACGACAGGACGCCGCCTTTTCACGCGCCAGCTCCGCAAACGGACTTTCCGGGAATTGCTGCTCCAGCGAGTCGAAATAGCCGAGTGCCTTGATAGTCGCCGTCTGATCCTGATCCGCCCGACCAATCTGGTCGTAATAGCTCATCGCTATGTAATAGGCGACCAACTGAAGGTTGGGGCTGGTCGGATGCATGCGCTGGAAGTCGGTCAGCGAAGCGATGGCCTGAGCGTACTGACCCATCTTGTAATGGGCCATGCCGACTTTCATCTCCGCGTCCTGCGCATAGGGGCTGAAAGGGTACCGGTCGATCAGGATCTGGTAGTTGTTTATCGCCTCGTCATAACTGCCGTTGGCGAAATCAAGCTGGGCGAGAGCGTAGTAATCCTCGCTCGAAACAGGCTTGCGGGCACTACACCCCATCGCGGTCACGAACATGCAGCAGACCGCCAAAATCAGTCCAAAACGCCTCATGGTGGGGATGCTGAAAAGGTTAGACATTACATTCAAGGGATGCAAGCTCACCGCCGCACCCAAGGGCAACCTGGATCACCGCGCACCATCCGCTTTCAACCACGCTTCAGCCTGGCATTGCAAGCCCGGGGCGTGGTCGGGAGGTTCGAACGCGCCGGAGAAGACTTCTTTTCCCTGCGCCATATACTTCCGTGCGAAGCCCGTGAGTGTCGCCCCCGGCGCCTTGGCTGCGACTCTCGTGAACCCGCCTGCTTCAAGTCTAGCGAACATCTCGCGCGCCCACCATCCAAGGTCGGTCGCCACATATACTATCCCATCCGGCGCGAGCGTGCGCGCTATTCCCTGGACAAAGTGTGGCCCGAAAAGGCGATGTTTCGCCTGTGTTCGTTTGGGCCACGGATCGGGAAAATAGACGTGATACGCGGCGACACTGCTGTCGGGCAGCATCAGGCACACCAGCGTGCGCGCATCCATCTTTGCCACCTTCAGATTTTCGATCGCGACTCGACCGCATTCAATCGCCAGCAACTGACCCTTGGATCCAGGCCGTTCCACGGCCAGAAAATTACGCGACGGATTCGCCTCGGCCCGCCCAATTATGAAATCGCCGCGCCCGGCGCCGATCTCGACTTCGAGCGGGGCCGCCTTGAGAAAGATTTCGTCCGGATCGATTGTGAAGAGCGGGGAATCTTTCGGAACGATCACTCGCCGTGCCGCTTCAATCGTCCCTCTCTCGGTCCACAGGCGTGCGTTCTTACGCGTTCGTGGCATCGTCAGATGACGATACCGTTCCCGTGCGAGGTGCGAAAGCCAGCCCCTACTCAATCCGGCCGCTTGAGGAAGTTCTTCACGCGTTCGGCCAGCGATTCCAGTTCCGTGTTGTCGACCAGCGCGCTCGCCATCCTGACCGGATCGCCGAAAAAGAAGCGCTCATAGAGCACCTGCCGCCCGGCGAACGCACTGCCCGCGACGTCCCATGCGAGCCGGTACAGTGCCACGCGCTCGCGTGCGTCGGCATCGGCCGCCGTATAGTAGCGCTCGATATCGGGAGCGATCGCGCTTTCGAAATCGGCCTCCGACGGAGTCGCCATCAGATGGGACGAGCTGTTGAGCTGGATAATCTCGACCAGACGCGGATAGAGGCGCGGGAACAGGTTGCGCGCAGTATCTAGCGGAGGCCGCGCAGGCCGAAACACGCCCCATTGGTCCTTGTGCGCGTCGGCCTCGGCCGCGCGCAGGCACGAGCGCATCACCTCGGTGGTCATAATCATTTCAGCCAGCCGCTCGCGGACGTGTTGCAGGCTAAGGGCGTCGGACACCTGCGCTATCCGCACGGCAAGCCCGAGAAGAAACTCGGACTTGGCCAGATTCTTGACCGCTACCTGATGCATCATGTGAACGACGGCGCCAGTGTCGGCGTAAAGCGCGTTGCATCGCTCGACGTCGCCGCACAGGAAGACACGTTCCCACGGGATCGTGACCTCCTTGAAGATGGCGACGCAATCCATCTCCTCGAAACGCGAGGAGAGCGGATAATCGAATCGCGAGCGGCCCGGGTCGAACGAATCGCGGCATATGAACCTGAGGCCGGGCGCGTTGCACGGCACGGCAAACGCGAGCGCGAAAGGTTTTGCGGCGGGTTCGGCCCGCAGCACTGTCGAGGGAAATACCAGCAATTCCTCGGAAAGCGGGGCGAGCGTCGCCAACATCCGCGCGCCGTCTACCACGATCCCGTCATTGGTCTGCTCGACCAGTCTCAGCGCGAGATCGGCGTCGGTATGCCCGGCCCATCCGGCGGCCCGGCTTGTGCGCGGATTTATCAGCGTATGGGTTGCGCACCAGTCGTGATTACGGGCCTCGGCGTAGTAGCCTTGTATGTTCTTTCCGAAGCGCGAGTCGCTTGCTCCGAAAAACTCGTGCGCCGCCCCCATCGCGGCGATGCTCGCGTTGAGATAATCGGGTGTACGCCCGAACATTCCGCACGCCCAGTCCGCCCAGGTTTTCATCATGCGGCCGCGCTTTCGCACGTCGTCCGCGCTCTTGGGCTGGATGAACGACATCCCGGCCCGGCCGCCGTCTTCGGTGCGGAAGGTCATCTGCTCGGGATGCTCCATCTGCATGTCGTAGAGCGAGGCGATGGAGCGCGCGCAGTTGCGGAAGGCAGGATGGCTGGTGACGTCGCTTACGCGCGCGCCGCCGATCCATACGTCGGTGTCGAATTTCTTCAGCGTCGAGAGGTAATTGTTGCCCGACCGCGCACCCATTCAAATCACCTCCATCAGGGCTGGAAGGCGCCGCTTGAGCCGTTCGGCCGCGTCCGCCGGCGCCATGTAGGGCGGCCGCGCGGGACCCATATCGATTCCGGTTGTGACCGAAGCTGTAACCTTGGTGGTCCCTAGATGACCGAGCGCTTCCTCGCCGCCACGCGGGAAGCATCGATTGAGCCGTCGCTGGATTTCCTGTGCCCGTTCGAAGTCGCGCGCCATGAACGCCTTGCGAAGCGCGACCGCCGCAGGCACCGCGAAAATATTGATGAAGCCGCCGGCGGCGCCCAGCATCAGTCCGGCCAACAGCGCGCGAAACG
>JBJKQX010000321.1:0-4086 GCA_046704965.1 Binataceae bacterium (SeqCode) | reverse complement strand
TGCGGGCGACGACGTCGATTTGTCGTGGCGGATGCGCGACCGGGGCGCGACGCTGGTGGATGCGCCGGGCGCCGTCGTTATTCACGAGCGCCGGGCAACCGTGCGCGCCTATCTCGCGCAACAGCGTGGCTACGGCGCCGGTGAAGGACTGCTCTATCGAAAATATCCGCTTCGATCCTCTTCGCGGAGCGGCCTTTACGACGGCGGGGGTTCGTGGCTCTCGAATCTGCTTGGCGGTCCGCGAGTCTATTACGGCGCATTCGGACGCGGACTATTCCAGACACTTTATCGCGGGCCCGAGGTGCCCTGGCTTGCCGAGTTGCCGCATACCGTCGAGTGGGTCGGAACTTCGCTTATCCTGATCCTGCTCGGCGCGACCAACCGCATCTTTGGATTTCTTGGATTCGCCGGGATTGCCGTTTCGCTTATCACGGCCTGGATGGCAGCCGTCTGGGCGGACTCGCAGCCGACGCGTAAGACGGGTAATTCGGCTTCGGCCCGCGCGACGCTCGCGATGCTCAATCTGCTTGGACCGTTGGTGCGAAGCTACGAACGCTCACTCAAGAAGCTGATGCTCGACCCTTCCGCCGAGCAAGTGCGTGCGTTGCCGTTCAGTTCGCGAGGCACAGTCGAGTTCGGCCCTGGCGACGGCGATGGTGGCGGCACGCCAATCGACGTCGGGCGACTGCTGGAGCATGTTAGGCTCACACTCGTGCGATTGGGTCTCGCGGTTGCCGTTACCGACGGGTTTCAGTCCTACGACCTTCAGGTGATAGCGCCGCCGGCCATGCGCGTTTCGATCAATGCGGTGCGCGAGCCCGATGGGCGCGTTGCGCTTGGATGGCGCACCACCGCGGAGCCGCTGCGCACGCTGGCGTGGGCGGGAGCGCTCTTCGCCCTGCTTTTCATCGTCGGTATGACGTGGTGTGCGGCGCTGATTGGGGCTGCCGTGATAGTTGGGCTCGCGTTTCTCGTGACTTCGCGACGGCTCCTGCGCCTCCCCGCCATGGTTCAGTACGGTGCCGTTCAGGCCAGCGATGCGCTCGGCGTGAAAATTCTCTCGGGGGCGGAACAGGCGCGGTGAGGAGCAGTCTCGCAATTTACGGCGAGGTTCTGCGCCGGATGCGCCCGTATCTTGGGTTGCTTGCCGCCGCCGTGGCCGGAGTGGCGCTCGCCGCGGGGATGGAAATCCTCAAGCCGTGGCCGCTCAAGATAGTAATCGACAACGTGTTGCGCGGGCATCCGTTCGCCGTCGCATGGCTCGGCCATCAATCCTCCCTGACCATCCTTGCGGGCGCGTGCGCGGGATTGGTGGTCATCTACCTTGTGCTCGGAATTCTGAACGTCACCAACAACTACCTGACCATCTCGATCGGACAGCGGATGGTCAACGATCTTCGCGCCGAACTGTTCCATCATCTGCAGCGTCTTTCGCTCTCGTTCCATCGCCGGCGCGAAGTCGGTGACCTGATGGTGCGGATCGCATACGACACGTTCTCGATTCAGACGATCACGATGAACGGGCTGTTCACGGTGCTGTCGTCACTCGTGATGCTGGTCGGGATGTTCGTCGTGATGCTCAGGATGGACGCGGTGATGACGTTCGTCGCGCTCGGCGTGGTGCCGATGCTTGCGATACTGATCGGACTCATCAGCGGCAGGATAGACCGGCTCGCATCCGATGCGCGGATCAAGGAAAGCCGCCTTTACACTGTCGCCCATCGCGCGCTCGCCTCGATTCACGTGGTCCAGGCGTTCACGCGCGAGGCCGAATCCTACGAAGAGTTCGTGCGATCGAGCAGCGAGAGTCTGGGCGAGAATCTTAAGCTCTACACCTTCCAGACGCTCTACACGGGTGGCGTGAACGTGCTGATCGCGCTTGGCACCGCAATCGTGGTTTACGTCGGCGCGCGGCACGTGATGCGAGGGGAACTGACTATTGGCGGGCTGATAGTATTCACCTCGTATCTCGCTTCTCTCTATTCCCCCATCAATCAGATCTTTCAAACCTACGGATTGGTCGAAGGCGCGAAGGCGGGCTTTAGGCGATGCTTTGAACTGCTCGAGCTCGACCCCGAAATAAAGGACAGTCCGGGCGCTCGTCCTCTCGCGGCGGTCATCGGTGAAATCGAGTTCGACGGCGTGGTCTTCGGCTATGAGAAAGACCGCGCGGTGCTCAAGAACGTGAGTTTCAAGGCGCGGGCGGGCGAGACGATCGCGATCGTGGGACCCAGCGGTGCGGGCAAGACCACGATGGCGAGCCTCGTGATGCGCTTTTACGATCCGCAACAGGGCGCCGTCCGAATCGACGGCCACGACTTGCGCGACGTCACCCTTCAGTCGCTCAGACGGAACGTCGCGATGGTGCTGCAGCCGCCGCTGGTTCTTGGCGATACGGTCCGGATGAATATCGCACTCGGACGGCCCGGTGCTTCGGAGGCGGAAATAACTCGCGTGGCGGAACTCGCACGGCTTGGCCCGGTGCTCGACAAACTGCCCGGCGGACTGGACGAGCTTGTGGGGCAGGGCGGTCATAGCCTTTCCGAGGGCGAGGCGCAGCGCGTAACTATCGCGCGGGCGATGCTCAAGGACGCGCCGGTTCTCATCATGGATGAACCCACCAGCGCGCTCGACACCGAAACCGAGGCGCTTGTACTCGACGCGGTGCGCGAGGCGATGCGTGGCAGGACGACTCTCGTGATCGCGCATCGGCTTTCCACTATTCAGAACGCCGACCGTATTCTGGTGCTGCGCGACGGAGTGATCGAAGAGCAGGGAACCTTTGCCCAACTGATGGCGCTCGGCGGGTTTTTCTCGCATCTATACAACCTTCAGACCTGGAGCCGCGAGACGTCGGGCGGCGCCCGGCGCTGACGCGGCGGCCCGAGAATGCTATCTGGTTAGTTCACGATGCTGACGATTGGACTTACTGGTGGAATCGGCTCGGGCAAGAGCACGGTGTCAAAAATGCTGGCGGAATTGGGAGCGCCCGTGATCGACGCGGACAAGGTGGGCCACGCGATCTACGCTCCCGACGGACCGGCCTATCCCGAGATGGTCGAGGCGTTCGGCAAGGAAATCCTAGCTGAAGACGGCACGATCGATCGCAAGAAGCTCGGACCGATCGTGTTTGCCGACCCCAATGCGCTCAAGCGGCTCAACTCTATAGTGCATCCCAAGATGTTTCAGCGCATGGGAGAGATGGTCCGTGAGTTGCGCGAGCGCGGCGAACGCAAACCTGTCGTGATTGAGGCTGCAATCCTTATCGAGGCCAACTGGCAACCATTGTTCGAGGAGATCTGGCTTGTCAGTGCCTCGCGCGAGCGCGTGATCGCGCGTATCGAGCGTGACCGCGGGATGAAGCCCGAGCAGACCGAAGCGCGAATCAAGGCGCAGCTTTCCGACGAGGAGAGGCGCAAGCACGCGACTCTGGTTATTGAGAACAACGGCACTATCGAGGACCTGCGCGCGCAGGTCTCGAAACTCTGGGCCGGAGCCGTCGAGCGAAACGACCGCGGCTGAGGCGCGCGGCGCACGATTACCGCCCAAAGGCGCCAACCGGTCGCCGGCTTTTGGGCGAAGACTCATTCACTGGAGGGATCGCGATGAAGATTCTCGTCATGGGAGCCGGTGCGGTCGGGGCGTACTTTGGCGCGCGTCTCGTCCAGGCGGGCGAGGACGTCTCGTTCTGCGCCCGTGGTGAAAATCTGCGCGCTCTTCGCGAGCGCGG
Source organism: Binataceae bacterium (SeqCode) (assembly GCA_046704965.1). Lineage (GTDB taxonomy): Bacteria > Desulfobacterota > Binatia > Binatales > Binataceae > DTIX01. The sequence goes on along the minus strand of JBJKQX010000321.1, from coordinate 356 downwards.
GCTGGAACTCAGGAGTCATAAGGGCGACGTCAGGCTTGAGGTTCGCGCGACCGAGGACCCGCGCGAGTTTGCTCCCTACGATCTGGTTCTGTTCTGCGTAAAGTCGTACGACACGATAGCGGCGGCACGGCAACTCGAAGGATGCCTCGCGCCCGACGGCGTTGTGATGACGCTTCAGAACGGGGTGGAGAACGAGGACGCGCTTGCTATCGTGTTTCCGCGAAGCGCGGTGATGGGAGGTAATGCCCGCGTGGGCGCCGAGATTATCGCGCCCGGAACGTTGCTGCATACGGCTGCGGGTATCATCGAATTCGGCGAAATGGACGGAAGCGAAACGCCGCGTGCGCTTCGATTCG
>JBJKQX010000320.1:0-2921 GCA_046704965.1 Binataceae bacterium (SeqCode) | reverse complement strand
GATTCCGGGACCCGCGGGGGAAATCCCGGTCCGTATCTATACGCCCGAAGGAACCGGCCCGTTCCCGGTGCTGGTTTATATCCATGGCGGCGGATGGGTTATCTGCGACCTCGATTCGCACGACGCGGCCTGCCGCTCGCTGACCAATCAGGCGGGTTGCGTAACAGTGTCGGTAGATTACCGGCTGGCGCCCGAGCATAAATTCCCCGCCGCAGTGGATGATTCGTATGCGGCGGTCGTATGGACGGCGGAGCACGCAAAGGAACTGAACGGCGATCCGAGCCGGATTGCGGTCGGCGGCGACAGCGCCGGAGGAAATCTGGCGGCGGCGGTTGCCTTGATGGCGCGCGACAAGGGCGCACCGAAACTCTGCTTCCAGCTTCTCATCTACCCGGCCGTCGACGGCTCGCTTAATACCGAGTCGATGCGCTCGTTCACCGAGTTCTTTCTGACGCCCGATCTGGTGAGCTATTTCTGGGCGCACTACGTTCGTACGAACGAGGACCGCGACAATCCGCTCGCGTCACCCACCAAGGCCGCGAGTTTGAAGGGGCTTCCTCCCGCTTTGATAATCACGGCGGAGTTCGATCCGCTTCGCGACGAAGGCGAGGTCTATGCCGAGAAGCTTAAGGCCGCCGGAGTGCCGGTTGCGATGAAGCGCTACGATGGCATGATCCACGGCTTTTTCACGATGGCGGACATGTTGGACCAGGGAAAACAGGCGGTTGCTCAATCGGCGGCCGCGTTAAAGAAAGCGTTCGCAGCGTAGCTAGACGGCAGACGCTTTACGGCTGGCGGGCAGACGTCGCGCGGCGACGGGCCCGCCGGTCGCATTTTCGGTCGTCGCGCTCACCACTGCTCGTAGCGAACCGAGCGCCGCTCGTATCCCGCGCCGCGAAGAAGGTCGCGGATGCGAAGGACGCCCTTGCCGACGCCGCAGATGTAAAACCTGCGTGTGCGCACGTCGTCGCCCTTGACCCATCGGGCGTCGGCCTCGGCGAGCAGACGGTCGTAAAGCGACGCCGGATCGGCGCCGGGCATCACGACGGTTTCCATCGCGACGTTCGGGTCGCGCGATGCGATCTCTTCAAGTTCCGACAGATAGAGAACGTGCTCGCGGCTGTCCGCCGCGTAGAGCACGAATATCGGAGCGTGAGAATCGGTGCTCGCGGCCAGATGAAGCATCGGGCGGAGGGGAGCTATCGCCGTGCCCTCGGCAATCAGGACAGTTTCGACCTCCGGCGCGCGTTCCATCGTGAAGACGCCGAACGGACCGATGAGATCGATCGTGTCGCCTACCTTTCGGTCGAAAAGCCACGAGACGCCACGTCCCTGCTCAACCCTGTTGAAGCAGATCTCGACGAGGTTTCCGTCTTCGGCGGCGGAGGTTATCGAGTAGGCGCGGGTGCGGGTTTCGTCATCGAGCGGAATCGAGACTGAAATGAATTGCCCCGGCACGAACTTGAGCCGACGCCCCTCGTCAATCCTGAGGAAAAGCGAGCGAACGTCGGCTGCGTGGTCCTCGATACGCTCCACGCGTGCTCGACGCGAGTTGCGGGTGGGCTTTTCAGGGGCAGTATCGCTCATATGACTGACATTCTGCTCTGAAGCGTTCAGCGCGGTTTCCGAGCTTCAGTCTTCTGCCTTCACTCCTCGGCGCTCTCGCTCGCCAGATTGATGGTGTACCTCGGAATCAGGACGGTTATCTCGGCGTTGGGGTCTTCCACCACCGCCTGACATCCGAGCCGCGAGGTAGGAGTCAGTCCGGGCGCCCTGTCGAGCATATCCTCTTCCTGTTCCTCGGCTTCACTCAGCTTGTCGAAGCCCTGCTTAACTATCACGTGGCAGGTCGTACAGGCGCAATTGCCACCACATGCATGCTCCAGATGAATTTTGTGACCCAGCAGAATGTCCAATATCGAGCCGGGACGACCGTCGTGATGGAAAGGTGCGTCCTCGGGATTGAACTCGATCTCTCGTTCGGGATCGCCGGTTTCGAAGATTATGCGAAGCTTGGCCATAGCGTTTGAATCACAGGATATTCGTCGCGTCTGCCGAACGAAACCCCGGCCTCGCGGCGCAACTTTGGCTTGCTTGAATTTTCGCCCTTATTTCGCCATCATCGACGCATACGGGCGGTTTGGGGAACGCGAATGATGACAACCCTGACGAAGCGGCAAAAGCAGATGGTCGACTTTCTGGAAAATTATATCAACGAGCACGGCTACGCGCCCACGCTTGCCGAGATGGGCGACTACTTCGGCTTGTCCTCGTTGGCGACCGTGCACAAGCATCTGCGCAACCTCGAAAACAAGGGCGTCATCAGCCGCGAACATAACCACAGTCGTGCGCTTGAGATTCACGAGCGGCAAAAGCGCCTTTCGGGCGCGCAGGAAGTGCCGTTGCTCGGCCAGGTTGCAGCAGGTCAGCCGATAGAGGCGATCGAGGCGCAGGAGGCCATTACCGTTCCCGAGGATTTCATTGGCCGGGGCAACACTTTCTGCCTAAGGGTCAAGGGTGAATCGATGGTCGAGGACGGTATCCGCGACGGTGACTACATAATCGTCGAGGGACGGGAAACCGCGGATAACGGCGATACTGTTGTCGCGCTGCTGGGCAATGAAGCGACGGTCAAGCGTTACTATCGCGAGGCTGATGGGCATATCAGGCTGCAGCCGGCCAACTCCACGATGGAGCCGATCTACGTCAACGGGGACGGCCTTCAGATACGCGGCGTCGTCGTGGGCCTGATGCGCCGTTACCGGCCACGCGTGTAGGGACCCCCGCCCGAGCTTTGAATCGTAATCAGGATCGGGTTAGCGTCAAAGACCGATGGCTGCCAAGAGCATCGATGATCTTCCGCTTTTCGCTGTTACTTCCTTTGAATGCGGTGTGTTACATCCTCCCTCCGGATACCTTGA
>JBJKQX010000319.1:0-8287 GCA_046704965.1 Binataceae bacterium (SeqCode) | reverse complement strand
GACCATGCCCGGTCGATTCTAAAGAAGGCGCTGTCCCTTCAGCCATCTGCCCCCACCCAGATCAGCGATTCGCGCATTGTAGCAGGGTGTGGATGGAGCCTGACAAGGAAGCCATGCCTAATACTGGGTGTGCCAGTTCAGGTTTATCTGGCTTGAAATGCGCGAGGTCGTGGTCTCGAGGTCCCAATGCGGCGTGATGTAGTAACGAATCGCAGCCTGCTGCGCTGCCTGCCCCGGTGTCTGCGGACCGCCGGGGTTGATGCTCTGCGAGGCGGAAACGTAGATGTTCTGCGTGATGTACTTGCCAACCGACGCCTGCCCCGCCTGAACGCCGATCTGGATCGATCCGAGGCCGAGAGCCTGCGCCACGGATTTGCCCACCGTACTCGCGGCATAACCGCCGGCTATCGACAGCGCCTGCTCCTGCAAGGAATTTTGTTGCGTCTGACCAAGGTCGGTAACCGGCCTCCCGAACATCAATATCGACAGTACGTCCGCCTGTGGAAGGCTCGGATCACTCGTGAGGCTGAGTGAAGGCTTGGTGGCCGTACCTTTGATGTTGGCGTAGACGGTATAGCTCGCGACGTCGCGCCGTGCGACGACATTCAGCGACGGGTTTATCGGCACGCCGCCGGTGAAGTAGACGACGCCCTGGGTCAGGGTCAGCGCCTGCCCCGCCACTTCGATTGATCCGCGAACCGTCTGGATTGAACCAACCAGCATGAGCGGACCACCCGGGTGTTTCTGAATCTGCACCTGTCCCTCCAACTGGGCGTAGGAGTTTGCGTGCTTTATCCAGGTTTGCGGATGAATCCGAACCTCAAGATTTATCGCCAGGTTCTTGTAGATGTCGGTTTGTTCGATCGCCGCGGCGGAAGACTTGTTCTGCTCCTGGGATTCACCGGGGCGGATTATCGTGATGGTTTTGTCGCGCTTGAGCGAGGTGGATTCGAGGAAAGCAAGCTTGGGACGAATAGTGGCGTCCAGAATGTTGAGCGAGCCGCCGACTTTCGGCGAGTCGGGGGTACCGCCGCAGGTGATAAGACCGCCGATATCCGCCTGGTAGCGTCTTGTATGGATTATCGGCCAGTCATGAAAGCGCGCGGTGAGGGCAAAGCTCTTGGGTTTGTAGTCCTCCAGGCCGGTCATGCCCCACACGTTGAGGCTTCCCTTTCCCGCCTGCGCATAGAGACTTTTCACATAGATGGCTTGCGGACCGAGAGTGACGGTCGCCGACATCGACGCCAACTGCATGCCCAGCGGACGTACGTCGGCCTTGGCGTCCCACAGCCAGAGTCCGCCGCTCGGCTCAAGGTGATCGAGCGGTCCTTTGAGTGAGATGTCGACGGCGAGCTTGCCCTTGATGTCCTTGGCCATCCGCGGGTTTACGTACTTGAGCAGCGCAAGGTCCAGTTCCTTTGAATGGATGCGCAGATTTGCGGAACCGGTCGGACGGGCCTCAAATTTACCGTCCCATCGCAGGATCATCGGCAGCCTGCCGTCGGCCTTGAGTTCGTGGGTCCGATCCTGAAGCGCGATCATCCTTAAGGTGGCAACGCCCGAGCTGTAGTCGAAGCTCGCGGACAACCCCTGCAATGAGATGCCGTGAATTTTGGCTGAGGCAAGTTCCGCACTGGAAGTAATCGTGGGTAACGCCGCTGTTCCGCCTATCCGGGCCTGCGCGGAGAGAACGCCGGCGAGCGGGTAATGACCGGGCAGGAAATGAGTCGCGTTGGCGATGTTGAACTTCTGGATCGCCAGTACCAAATCCAATACGCCACCACGGTTGATTTCGCCGTTTAGCGTTACGCGCTTTTGCCCGTCGACCAGCGCGAGATTATTCACGCTGATGCGCCGGGGGTCATAATGGAATGACGCGGTCTGTTGGAGCCTCCAGATGCCGTGCGGCGTATCCAGAGTGAGCGTGGAGACGTTGCCGTCGACGTTGCCGCGGTCGTATCGAACGTCGGCAGCGAGTTTCTGCGGACGCGACTGCTCGTCAACCGCGTCGAGTGTCAATTGTATCCCGGACGGAGGTCCTTTCGAGATGTTCACGCCCAGCCGCGCGGACTTGAGAGCGACCCCCGCCTTGATCGCGGTCAGGTCAGCATTCACGCTTCCGTACGGGATCGCCTGCCCGACTCCGCCGAGGTCAAAGTCGGCCTTCAGATGGCCCACTTCGTAGCTGCGGAAGTGAAAAGACGACGCAGACACGGTGCCGCGAACACCGAGATCGCCCAGTCGGCCGGATGCCGACCCGTTAAGATTCAGACTCCCACGACCCTTGTAACCGGCCAGTTCAAGCCACGGCGCCACGTTCGGCGTACTAAGACGATAATTGAATTCGCCCTTGTGCGCCGCGCCTGCGAGCAACAGTGAACCCTGTGCGCTGGCCCGCGTCCTGCCCGCATAGAACGAGGCGTCCGCTATATTCAGCTGTCCCTTGGATATGCTCGCCCGCAGCGTGCCGCGGTTGATTCGAATCCGCCCAAGGGTTGACTGCTGTATATCGATGTTCGCGTTGGCGTCCATGGCGGCAAGCGCCACGCCCGTACCGTGGATACGAGCCGAAAGATTGATTTCGTCGCGTTTTCCGAGGCCGCCCTTGGGAGATATTCTGGCGGGCTTCAGCTTCGCGACCTGCAGCGTGAATTGATACTTCGGCGTGCCCAGAAAGCTCACTTCGCCGATCGAGGAAGCGGTGCCTCCCTGCCCGTCGGCCATCTGCAAGTTGAAATCGGCGCTGCCCTTGTGAAACTTCGCTCCAAGCGTAAATTTCCCAACGTGGTATTGATTCACCGCGAGATTCGTCATCTCAAGCGACGTCTGTCCTGAAAGCGAAGCGGCAGCCGTGCCCTTACCCGCCATCTCGACCGAGCCGTTCAGCACGCCGGCGAACCGTGACACGGAAAACAGTCGCGGAATGTCTATCTCGGCCAACTTGATGCTGCCGCGGTATCCGAAGGGTGATTGTGCAAGGTCCAGATGAACGTCGCCCGAAACCTGCGCCTTGCCCGAGCGCATCGCGACCACAGCGTGCATGTCACGCCTGTCGCCGGTGATATGAATCGTTCCGATCAGCCCGGCCGACTTCGACCATCGCGGGACGAACGCGGCAACGTCCTGCCCCGCAAGTTCAGGAGCCTTGAGAGTGATGTTGGAGGCCAGCGTTTCGAGATTGCTTATCCTGCCGGCAAGCTCGATTTTCGACCCGGGCGTGTCGAGTCTGAGCCGCCGGACAACCAGGTAGCCGGGAGGACTCGTGTCGCGGTAGGCGAGGCTGGCGTCAATCGCGCATTTCGGAAACCCCGAGGCGGCAAGCTGTCCTTTTAGCTGCGACACGTCCGCGACGATACCTTTGGGAAGCACGCGGATACGGCCGTCGAGCGCGGCGGTGGACAAGCGGTAAACCTTGCCGTCAGCAAATGCGACTCGGAGGTCCGACTCGCGCACCCGTACCCCCCGAAGCAACACCCGGAACGACGAACTCGATGAAGACGGAGGCGAAGGGTGGCGCTCGGAAAGAGCCTCCAGCAGGTTCCATTGCTGGCTTTTGTTTTCGATCGCGTTCAGCTGAAGCCCGGTGATGTCGAGACTTCTTATGCTCAAGGTCGAGTACAAAAGCGGCAATAGCCGAAAACGGATGTGAAGCTTTCCGACCTTCGCCACGTCGCTTCCGCGCTGGGAAAGCGCGACTTTCGACAGTTGGAGACTGCCCAGAACGGAACCCTGGACGTTCCCGATCGTGAGCCGGCCTTGAAAGTTCTCGGCAAAGTACTGCTCCGCGTGGACCCGCACGAAATTGCGAAACGCCGCCGTGTGAATCGTTATCCAGACGCCTGCCACCACAACCACCACCAGGGCGGCGCCGACGATCGCAGTCCATCGCAATATTTTCCCGAGCAGTCTCACCCGCGCCTCGTCAAAAGTATTGCCCCACGCTGAAGTAAATCTGCCATGACTGGTCGCCGCGCGGCGTCTGCGACGGGAAGCCGAGATAGATACTCAAGGGTCCGACCGGCGTCTCGTACATCAGGCCCGGACCAAACCCGAACCTGAGATTATCGACCGGCAAATCGTAGGTATGCAGCGACGTCTGGCCGAAGTCGACGAAGACGGCTCCGCCGAGCTTTTGCCATATATGATGGCGCAATTCGATCGATCCTTCGATCAGGCTGAGTCCACCGAGCGGGTCGCCCGAAGAACTCAACGGCCCCACCCGCCATCGCCCGTAACCGCGGACGCTGCCCTGCCCTCCGGGAAAAAAGCGCGCGAAGATTGGATAATCGATTGCGGGACCAAGCGAGTCCGCAAAGCCAATCTTGAGCCGTGTCGCAAGGATGGTGTTGAACGGGATCTCGTTGTACTTCCTGCCTTCAAGGGTGGTTCTGTAAAAGCTGTAATCGCCACCCCAGAAGCCGCTCGATTGCTCCGCCTTGAACAGCACAATCCCGCCCCGCGTTGGGTTGAGCGGGCTGTTGGTCGTGTTCCAGGTAAGCCCCAGCGTCGGGCCGCTCACGATTCCCTTGCGTGTGATTCCCCCTAGCGCCGTTACCACCGAGGCGTTGACGTTGTTGATTCGGCCGTACTGAAACTGGTAGCCGAGCGAGCCCACCAGGTGCTCGGAGAAATGGTAGAGGATGTAAGGCTTGACGTTGACCGCGTTGAGCAGGAAGGTCTGCTCGTCATCCTGGATCAGTCCCCCTTTGATAGCACCCTCAAGACCGCGGATGCCAAACAGAAACGGTTGCAGAACGGACACGTTGGCGGCGCTGTTAATCGACGCATAGCGCAGCATCACGGAAAACTGACGGCCGTCGCCAAGCCAGTTGTAGTCGGTCCACTGAAACTGCCCGCCGAGGTCGTCGACGGTGTTGTATCCTCCGCCGATCCGGATCGAGTGCGGCGGCCTGGATCGAAGCGCAAGCTCGATCGGTATTTTGGAACCGGGCGCATCAAGTTGGGGGATGAACCTGACCGCGCTGAACAGGTTGAGACCAAGCAGGTTGTCGCGCGAGTTGTCGAGCTTGGCCTGTTCGAACTGCTCGCCCTCCTTGTAAGCGAGCGCGCGGCGAACGATATGCGGCGACACGCTGTCCGTGCCGGTTATGGTCGTCTTGCCGAACAGCGCCTGCGAGCCGGGATGCACCGTGTACCAGATTCGCACCGTGTTCGAAGCCAGATCGACCTCGGCACGTCGCGTTGAAGTCGCGCGTGCATAACCAGCGTTCTCGAAAAACACCCTCAGTTCCTGCTCGCCCTTCTGGTAGGCGGCCTGCTCGAAAACGTCGCCGGTTCTAAGCGGAAGAAGGCTGACGGGTGGCTGATCGGGAGGCGGCGAATAGTTGTCTATCTTGACGTTGACCTGGCGAACGATCGCGGGACGGCCCTCGTGGACCTTGATATGCACGCTCACCACCTTGTCGTGCACGGTCAGATCGTAGGAGAACTTCGTCTCGTAGTAGCCATGAATCTGGTAGAAGAGTTCCAGGCGTTGCAGATCAGCCGAAAACTGCTCGGGTTCGAATCTGGGCCGGCTCTTCCAGGGCTTGTACCAGGGGCGTCGCTTTATCTCGAGTTCACTGCGCAACTCGCCGGCTGAGAACGCGCGATTCCCCGAAAAGGTAATACTTCCGGTGCGATACGTCGCCGTGGGCTTGAGATCGCTTACCGTAAGGGCGTGGCAGATTGAGCCGGCGGCAAACCAGACGGCTACCACCACGACGGCTACAAGCCGCGACTTTAGATCACGATGGTTAAGCGACATTCAAAAAAAACGGCAGCAGTCAGATAACGGCCCGAGCCGCTGTCTAACTTGTCCGGGGCTTGCATTTACCAGTATCGACACTCCGTCGCGACAGCCAAAACCGGGCGGCGCGCGCGACACGTACTGAATGCTGGACTACCTTGTCAGGCTACACGCGTAACAACACAATCGTAAGCTCTTGCCGTGTCTCGAAAAAGGTACCGCGGCGTCGGCGCTCGAAGTTCGGGCGCCGCGCCACGGAGAATCGTAGCCAGAGTGTAATTACTTCTTTGAGAATGGCCGGTCGCGTTCCGAGAGCGCTTGCTTCAGGCCGCGCTCGCGACTGGCCTTCATCCAGTTGCGTACGGTCTCGGTCTGATGGGCGATGACGTCCAGGTCGGCTGAGGACTGCTCGGCTGCCCTCACGCCGAGGATATCGTAGAAACGGTTCACCGCCGCCTTGTGAAGCATCAGCAGTTCCGCCGGCACCATCGCGACCCGCCGCGCGTAGTCGAGCGTCGCCTCTTCGAGCTTGTCCTTCGGGAACACCCTGTTGACCAGGTGCCATTCGAGCGCTTCCTTCGCGCCCATCAGGTCGCCCGTAAACAGGTACTCCTTGGTCTTGCGCGGGCCCATCAGCAACGGCCACATCGAGAGCGTCGGCAGGATTCCGAGCGCGCGGCCGGCAGGATGGCCGAACTGCGCGTCCTCGCTCGCAAACACGATATCGCAGTGCCCCACGAACTCGGTCGCGCCCGCAAGACAATATCCATGAACCTGCGCGATCGTGGGCTTGTTGAGGGTCCACAGCCGCTGCCATCGCTCGATCGTCTTGTGAAGGCCGATACGGTCATTGGTCACCGTGAAGGTGGAACCCGGATGCTGCGTGCCCTGCAAGTCGTAGCCGGCCGAGAACGCCCTCCCCGCTCCGCGAATCACAAGCACGCTCGCCTCGGGGTCCTGCTCAAACTCGTCCATCACGGCTTCGAGTTCCTTGAGCAGCTTTTGTGAAAGCGCGTTGAGCTTTTCGGGCCGGTTCAGGGTGACCCTGAAGATTTTGTCCTCGACCTTTTCGTAAATCAGCGTTTCGTAGTTTGCCATCGATCGTGACTCCGAAGTTATTTGACCGCTTTGAAGAATTCGGTTGCGACGCGCACCGTTTCCTCGGGTGCCTCCCAGAAGAACATGTGTCCGGCCTCGTTGATAGCGTGCACTTTCGAGCCCGCGATCGCCTTGTTCAGAATCTCCGCGTTGACAAAAGGCACGATCGCGTCGTCGTCACCATGAATGATAAGCGTGGGCGCCTTGATTTCACCGAGGCGCGCATGGCTGTCGAAGCCCTGTATCGCCATCATCTGACGGTTGAACGTATGCTGCGGCGTCAGGGGATATTTGCCGATTTCCGCGATTATCCCGCGGATAAACTGGCGACCCCGCTCCGAGTTGTTAAACGCCGTGCCGCACGCGACCGAGAATGCGCGTCTGAGCTGTTCGTCAGCCGAGGCGCCCGGCTCGGGAATCAGTTTCGCCACCACTTCGGCCGGCGCCTGTACCGATTGGCTCGTGCCACAATTGGTACATCCGAGCACGAGGCCCCGCACCTTCGGCGCAAAAGCGAGCGCGAACTCCTGCGCGATCATTCCACCCATCGAGATGCCGAAGATGTGGGCCCGGTTTATCTTCGCGTGGTCGAGCACCGTGCCGACGTCGGCCGCCATGTCCGCAAGCGTCCACGGCCGGTCCGGTTTGTCGCTTTCGCCGGTGCCGCGATTGTCGATCAGGACGAGCTGGAAGCTGCGTTCCATCCCGGCGATGAACGGTTCGCCCCAGGTCCGGCTCGAACCGCTGAATCCCATGATGAGGGCGACCGGATCGCCCTGGCCGCGAATCTCGTAGCGAATTTTGAGTCCGTCTTGTGTCTGTGCGTAGTCCCGAGTCGCCATCCCGTCTAACCTGCCCCTTGAACTGTTTATTGGTAACTGCGACATAATCGCCGCTTCCGGCTAAAACCTCAACAAAGTGCAGGCATATTGCACGCTCGTTCCAAGCCGCGCGTGCCACCGGGAATATTGCGTCAGAATCCGCTTCCAGGGCCTTCGCTCGCGACAGAACGCGGGGCGGGTATCGGGTTGTGTCCGCGCGAGACAGAGACCTCACGCCGGGTGTCCCCACGGGAATCATGCTCGACGGGATCCCGGAGACGCGGATCCGTGCCGCAATCGGCGCGGCTGTTTCATGGACGCGGGGAGTTAATCGACGTGCAAAAGCTTCTCCACGGGTGAGACAGGTTTTGCCTTTCGCTGCTCGCGCCGTCTGCGCCTTCGCACAATCCACAAAAAATCATCTCCTAAGCAGCCGGTGAAGGTTGGCATCGGGGGTGCTTAACGGGTCAGCTTTCAGGTGGCGTAGCGCATCTCAAGAAAAATCGCACAGGAGTTTGGTATGAGTATAAAGGACCCCAAGGAAGTATTCGTGTGGTTGCTTAGCGACGTGCGGCAGGCCTCGGAGCGCACCACCAAGATCTTTCAGGAGCTCAGCCGG
>JBJKQX010000318.1:0-7371 GCA_046704965.1 Binataceae bacterium (SeqCode) | reverse complement strand
CGCGCAGCCGCGACGGACATTGCGGCCTGACGCAGCCGACGTTACACCTCCACCAGTACTTGGCGGTCACGATTTCAAATCGCTGAGAAATTCAATCAGGGCGCGGTTCACTTCTTCCGGCTTTTCCTGCTGCGTCCAATGCCCCGATCCCTTTATCAGTACGGTTTTCTTCAGATTCGGCACCCAGGTTTCCATCCCCTGCGCCATCTCGGGACGCAGCACCACGTCGAGCTCGGCGGTTATCATCAGGGCTGCTGGTTCGACCCGCTGCGGCACGTCGGCGCTATCCTCCCAGTTGCGGTCGATATTCCGATACCAGTTGAGTCCGCCCCGAAAGCCGGTCTTTTCAAATGCCTTGACGAAGACCTCGAAGTCCTCGTCACTGAGAAACTTGCCGTGCGGGCTATCGGGCAGCCGGTCGAGGATTCCGCCGCCGGACGGTCCGAACACTCCCGGAGGGCTTTTTCGCATCTCGTCGGGATTCATCGCGACCGGGTCCTGGTAGAAGCCGCGAAGCGAGCGGCGCACGTCACGCTCGAGTTCCTTCTCGGCAACTCCAGGCTCCTGAAAATAGAGCATGTAATGGAAACCGCCAGCCGCGATGGCGCGCATCGCGTCCGTGGGCCGGATAGGAGGGCGCGGGATGAAAGGGGTGTTGACGCCGACCACGCGCTCGATTCGCTCCGGATGGGTCTGAGCAGCGGTCCACGCCGTCATCCCGCCCCAGTCATGGCCAACGATGACGCACTTGGCGATTCCCATCGCGTCGAGCATCCCGATTACGTCACCGACGATCTGCTTTTGCGAATATGCCTCGATAGCCTCGGGGCGGTCAGTCTCGCCGTAGCCGCGCTGGTCGGGTGCGATTGCACGAAAGCCCGCCGCTGCGAGCGCGCGTATCTGATGGCGCCACGAGTACCACATTTCCGGGAAACCGTGGCACATCACGACCGGAAACCCTTCACCCGCCTCGACCACGTGCATCCTGATGCCGTTGGTGTTGACGAAACTGTGTTTGAAATCGCTCATCCGGAAGACTCCTTCAGGAATTCGGTTGGTTGATGACCAATCGCGGCCGGTCCGATGCGATAATGCGAAAATTGGCCGACCAAAGCCAGAATGGCTGGTGGGGAGTTTTGTCAATTGACTTCTTTCCAAAAGGAGCCTTATCCTCCGTAGCGGCTGTTGTTACGACCAAAATGTCTGATTAACGGAGGAGGGATCTCCGATGAATCGAGAGTTTGAATTCAAGCAACTGCTGAGAGCATACCGAAGCGGCATTATCAGCGAAGCCGCTTTCGAGCAGGAAATGGCGAAGCTCGAAGGCAAGGCCGGAACCAACGGTGACGGTGCCTTCCGCGCCTTCGGCCGAAGCTACAATTCCGAACGCGACGCGATCGTGAGCTTTCTCGACAAAGTGCGCGCTGGCGAGGCCAACGGCGGTGAAACCTTCGCCGCATGGGCCGCAGTATGCAAGACCGATTGCATCCGCACAGGACTGCGGATAATAGCGGAGCGCGAAGCCTACCATGCGAGAATCTTCGAGCAGCGTCTGCTGGAGATTGGCGGTCAAAAGCGCGCCACGCCGAACGAGGACGCGCTCCAGTTCAAGGCATATCTCGGCGACCCCAACGTCGCGGACACGGAAAAGCTGCTCAGCTTCACGCAGAGGGTCGGCGACGCCAAGGAGGCCGTACAGCCAATCCACGATTTCGCCGGGCTTATCAAGGAAGACCTGGCGACCAAGGAAGCGCTCCGACTGTTCGCCGAGGACGAACTTTCCAGCGTCTCGTGGGTATGGGAGGTGTGTGCCGCTCTGAACACTCCCAAGGAGGCTGAAACTGCCGAAGGCAAACAGTCCGAAGAAAAGGCTGCGATGTAACTGCCAGTCGGACAGATACGATTGTGTGGAAAAAAAAGGCGCGGGGCCGGGCTCCGCGCCTTTTTTTTCCAGCCAAAACGGGTGGCGATTACCTGGTTTCGAGGCGTGCCCCGATGCTCGGAGAAAAAAGGGCAGCGGAAATACCGCTGCCCTTTGCTAGCGATGCGTTCTAGGCGGATTTCCGCCTTACTTCTTGCCGCCCCCGTGATTCATCGGCATCGGAATCCCCTGGGGGATTTCGTGCTTGCTGTAACCTGCCGGCACCTCGAAAGCGCTCGCGGGAATTGTCTTTTCGCTGATCTTGACTACTTCGACCTTGCTCTGAATCGGCGGATGGCCCTGTAGTTCCTTCTTCAGCTTCTCTGCCTGTTTGGGTGACAGATTGGGAATGTTGAAGTTGGTCACCCGCGTGACAGCCTCCTGCGCCAGCGGCACACCCTCGGGCACGTTGCGACCTTCCGAGGTGTCGTAGGACGAGCCTTTCAATTTCGCCTTCATCTTTTTCTCGAAGGCCATGAAGTCGGCCGCGCCCGGCACCTTGGTGGAGATACACTCGTGGACCGTGTATTCGCCCATCTCGAACTTGCCGGAACTCCTGTACTCCTCGCACTTATGGCCGGCGACGACGCGGGTTTTTCCGGTCTTCTCGAACGTGGCACCGCGAAACGCCCGCTTGTGCGGCATCCCAGGACTCTTGGGTGGAAACGGCATCTCCACGTAAGCCTTGTGCTGCGGATAGATTATGTACATGACGCCCTTGTCGAGGTCGGTAATGACCTCGTGGTTGCCGGCCGTCATTTTTTCCTTGTTGCCCTCGATCATTATCGTGCGCTCGACCTTGCGGTTATGGCCGGTTCCGGTCACTTCCTCCTGTTGGACCATCACAACGCCTGCCATCGCAACGCTCGAGGCCGACAAGACGGCGAGCGCGGCCAGTACTGCTGCGAGCTTTCTCATAAAGGCTCCTCTCCTGAAAGGGATTCATCCCCCTGAACTCTGCGTACATGAACCAAATCCTCTACGGAAGCGGTTCGTCTTTCGGTGGTCACGCGATGCGTCATCAGGATAAGCAATCCAAGCAGGACCCATATCATTTCTTTGATGCGACGCAAAAAGCCGACCGCGAAACCGATACTTGCCGGATAACCAAGCAGCGCAAAGATAAGCGCCTTGCCCCCCTCCTGACTGACCAGCTTGGCTGGAATCAGGAATGTCGCCCGTTCGATAAGCATCCCGACCGCCTCGACCAGGAGTGCCACCTCGAAGGACGCATGCACGTGAAGAAGCTTGAGCAGGATGAAGATTTCAACCGGGCCGAGCGCCCATGCGGCCATAAAGAGCAGTGTTGAAGCAAGCAGCCGTCCGTGATGGCGCGAGTAGAATTCCAACAGAATCCGGTCGGCTTCACCCGCCGATTCCTTGTACCGTTCGGTCTCCAGATTGAACGGTAGCCGCCCCGCGAAGCGAAGCAGATAGCTGAATGGCGAGCGGGTTTGCACCACGAAGAAGATGCCAATCAACAGCAGGGCGACGGCAAAGCCCCCCAGGATGGGCCAGAACAGGTTGCGTGCGGCGGGAACCAGTTCGAGCGAGAAGATAAGCGCAAGTATGATGAATACGATCTGGCCAACCGCCTCGCACAGCGCGGCCACGATAGCAGTGCTCAGCCCTACCGCCATGTCCATCTTGCGCCGCACCATCATCGCCATCACAAACTCGCCACCGACCTGCGAGGGAGTCAGATAGTCGACCGATTCGCCGGCAAGCCGAGCCATGAACAGCTCGCGGAAAGTTACGTTCGGTCCGTAGTGTCCGATCGTGACCCACCAGGCCATCGTGTTCGCGACCCGAGCCACCGCCTCAAGCGAGATGGTGAAACCCAGGCCCCATCCCGCCATCAGCACGTAGTCAAAGACGTGTCGCGTTCCGAAATAGCTCAGGAACCAGGCGTAGAAGCCGATGGACAGGAGGATGATGATCGTCTGGATTCGTCGCATGCGAGCGCCGCACGCACGCTCCCGGCCGGGAGATACGCGAGCAGCAATTTTGAGCATTCTCTCAGCCCGGTCGGCACTGCGCAACCGGCGTCGCGCGCCAAAGATTGCCGACGCCAACCCTGCTGTGGAGTGGCCCCAATCCAGGATGACGCGTGCTACGTTTTGCGCTCGACGCAGGGCTAGACGCGACGAGCAAGCCGGATGCGGCGTGCGGTCTAAGGTTGAGAAGTTGCGTGCCGGGCCGGCAAAAATTTGGTGGCCGACGTCAGCCGGCGCGAGCGTCCTGAAAGATTTTCACCCCTTCGGCGAACTATAACGCCGCGCACCGGCCTCCCGGGCTTGTAAGCATACCGAGCAGGATGATCGCCGTCGCGCGGAACTTATTCACTCGAAAATGGCAGCCTTATCGTCGAGGCAGTTGTAGAATAAAGATGAAATCCGCCTCCCGGTGCGCGAGCGACACAGCTCGGGAGCAACGTGACGAACCTTAAGAGAATTTTCGTCGAATCCTTCCAGTCGATAGCATCAGATCGGCCGCTTCTTCGTCCCATATATCGGCTGCGTGCTGAAACGCACGAGGTCGAGGAGTACGGAATTGAAGAATGAAGAAAGCGGGGGACCGCCGGGCGTACGCGACAGGCGAACGACCGGGCGCGCTACGGCGCGCCATGAGTGGCACTTACGTATCATAGCGACCGCTCTTGCGATTCTATGGATTGGAATTCCGGGACTGGCGATCGGTCAGGAGGGGCTGCATTTTCCGCCGACGACTTTCAATATCCTCAGCCCGAAAACCCAAAAGGTAATAGGTCAGGGACACTACACGATCACGCCCGTGGCCGACGGCGCCATCCTAAGGGGCGATAACCGGTACAAGAATGGCGTCTACGACATAGAGGTGGCGCGGCTGGCTTTTGTGGCGGGGCAATCCGTTCCCCGCGTAGTCGATTTCCGGCACTCATTTTATAACCGTGACGGATTGCTGGAGCGTGAAGGACACGCCGACATGAAATCCGGCGACTGCTCGTGCGAATCGACCAGCAACGGCAAACGGATAATCCGCACCGACCGCTTGGATTTCCCGGCTGACACTTACGCAGGCGCGAGCATCCTGATACCCATTCAGAGCTACCTGGAGCACAATCACTCGGTCGCGCCTCTGAAGCTTCACATCTTCAATTGCGTACCCGGTCCCAAGATTCTGGAAGTCGAAGCCGAGCCTGAGCCGAAAACCACCTGGACGCACTATCCGGGGCAACTCGTGCCGGTAAAGATAACCCCCGACTTCGGTTTGTGGACCATGTTCGTGTTGCCCTTTGTCCCCAAGATCAAGACGTGGTTCGATCCGTCGGCAGGCTGGATGTTCGTCGGCGGAAAGCTCGCGCGGTACTATCGCGGCCCCGAGATAGTCATGGTCAAAACCGGCAAGCCACAGGCGCTTGCAGGCAAGTCCGGTCGGCCAGTCGCCTCAACGACGACCGGCCCCAAGCTCTGAAGACTCAAAACGCCGGGAAGTTTGCGCGCATCAGGATTTGATGCGCGCCTGATACCCGACGCGACAGGACGCACGAGTCCCGATGGCGGCGCCGTCGAGGCGCCGGTATAGAACTCACGCGAAAAAGAACACGCATCCCGTGAGGCGACGGCTTATCGGCCTCCCAGGAAAATTTCGCGATTTATGGAAAAGCGGGGCGATCAGTCCGCGCCCGCGGTGATTCAGAAGTGAGTAACCCCGTCGCCAGCGTGATGGCGAACGGGCGAAGGCTTGGGTTTGACGTACTGAAACGAGACCTGACAGTGGGTGCAAGTTCCCTGAGGCTGGCCTCCGTTGCGGCGAACCAGCTTCACGTAACGGACCGTTCCGTCGCTGCATACATGCCCGGCGACGGGGAAATCGTAGACGGTGCGGACAAGGGATCGTTCAGTCATTTCTGAACCTAATGCTCCTTCATGGGGAAATTTCCTCTTGCGCGATACTTAAGAGATTGGAGAGAACGCGCGACTTTCAAAGATAGCGCAAAGCCGTTTCCGATCAATCATTTGGACGCCTCGGATGGAAAAGTTTTTTCCGCTCCACCCTAAACGTAGCGATCTCAAAGGGTCGCAGCGCAATTTCAATTTCCCCGGCCCGTCTGCGTCGAACTCCCGCGCGTCGCTGCGCTCGTCCCGCCAGGTCGACCAGCCTGATTGTCGTGTCCGATCCGAACTCAAGGCGTGCCGTTTCATGCTCGGGCGAGACGCTGTAGACGCGGACCATCCAGGTTCGCTCCCGTTCGAGCGGACGCGCGGTTGAAAACGCCACGCGGGGATTGTCGCATCGGACAAGCCAGGGTGGATTCGCGGACGACGGCGTCGCACCTGCCACGAACGGGCGCGGCGGGAAGGCATAGTTGGATACCCGCGTCATCAGTCTCGCTTCCAGGTAATCTCCCACGTAGGTCGTTATCGCAAACTCGAACTGTCGTGTCCCCTGTTCCTGAGCGCCGGGCGTTTCAAGCTCGGGACCTGCTCCGCCGTCCCGGGTCGAAAGATCGGAGCGCGACAGCCATCCGACGCATCGCAGCATCGTCAGCAAAAGCGATGAGCCGTCACTCTCGCGCCGGGGTTCCACTTCGTACAGACCGCGGCTCATGATGGCGAGCGAGACTGTGGCGCCCTCGACCGCCGTGACCGTGCGATGGGGCGCGGTGGGACAGAACGCCTCGGTCCCGCGCGGTTCGATCGCGTCGAGCGGGCGATGGACCACGCCGAAAGCGGTGTCGTACAGGGCCTCGCACACGTGGGCCGGGGTGCGAAGCGCAACGCGGAGCCGATGGTCGTGCGCGCAATTGTGCACCGTGGAGACAAATTCAACCCGCTTGAGCCCGGCGTACAAACTCGCGCTCAGTTCAATCGGGAGTTCGACGATGCGCTGCGAGCGACTGCGCCGATCGTCCGAAAGACCCTCGGGCACGGCAAGCGCCATCGCGACGTCGAGTCGTTTGTGAGCCGGGCCGTCCTCGGCAACATGGGCGGACAGGCGCAGAGGCTCCGAAATAGTCGAAGCTTCCTCGACCGGATCGTAGTTGTACTCATCGCCGCGGTCAGCGTCGTCTTCGAAGTAAAGTTCGAGCGTCTCACCGGTTTCGAGGTCGGAAATTTCAAGTCCCCTTCCCGTCGCCGAAAGCCGGTAGAACTCGTTTTCAATCGTCGCGCTGCGCGGTTCCGTTGTCGCCGCGCGGCCATCGGGCGTTGATGCTGTCGCCTCTGCCGAATTGTCCCGGACGAGCCGATAAAAGGAAAAACCGGTCTGCGTCAAATCGTCCGCGACGAAGTTCACCATGCATCGCGCGACGTCCCGCGCCCTGATACGCACGATGGCCGAATCGGGCAGGGCTGACAAAAGCTCCCTGCGGGCGCGTTCGACGTCGGCGGGGTCTGCCGGCGTGCGACTCAGGAACAGTTCAAGGTCGTAGGCCGTCTCGTCGCGTTTGCCAAGCGCGTGACTATTCA
>JBJKQX010000317.1:0-3473 GCA_046704965.1 Binataceae bacterium (SeqCode) | reverse complement strand
ATCATGAGGACGTGCCGCTGGAAGCTTGGTATGCCGCCAAGCTGGCAGAAACGATGGCCGAGGATTGCGGACCGTGTACGCAACTGATGGTCACGATGGCGCAACGGAGCGGGCTTTCACCGGCGGTTCTGAAGGCCGTGGTGGCGCGTGACGAGAAAGCGATGTCGCCGGATGCCGAACTTGGCTTCCGCTTTGCCGAGGCGACGCTCGCCCGTCGGGCGGAGGCTGACGCGATGCGCGAGGAAATCGTGTCACGATGGGGCCGGCGTGCGCTGCTGTCGCTCGCCTTCGGGGTAATGGCGGGTCGGATGTTTCCCACCGTGAAATACGCGCTTGGACACGGACGCGCGTGCGTGCGAGTAAAGGTGGGAGGCACGATGGCGCCGGTGGTGCGCGCGCCAGTCGCAGTGTCGCAAGAGGCGCAATGACGGACGCGAAACATCGCGACGCGGCCGACGGTTTCGAGCCACATCGGGCCCATCTGACCGGGCTTGCGTACCGGATGCTCGGGTCACTCGTCGAAGCGCAGGACGTCGTGCAGGAGGCTTATCTGCGATGGCATCGCAGTGGCGATGGCGAGGCCGTCGATAATCCGCGCGCGTTTCTTTCGAAGACGGTAGCGCGACTTTGCCTGGATCAATTGAAGTCGGCGCGGACGCGGCGCGAACTCTACGTCGGACCGTGGCTGCCCGAGCCCATCCTCGACGAAAACGAAAATGCGCTCACGTCCGAGACCGCGGGCGAATATGCGCACGACCTGTCGGTCGCCCTGATGCTGACGCTTGAGCGGCTCTCGCCGCCCGAGCGCGCCGCGTTTCTTCTGCATGACGTTTTCGACATGGAGTTCGAGGAGGTCGCATCCGTGCTGGGCCGCACGTCCGCTTCCTGCCGTCAATTGGCTGCCCGTGCGCGAACCCATGTTCGCGCCGCACGTCCGCGCTTCAGGACCTCGCCCGAGGAATGCGAACGGCTGGCCGCGGCATTCGGCGCCGCGGTGCGAAGCGGCGACGCAACTGCGCTGGCGAATATCCTTGCCGAGGATGCAGTCTTTCTTTCAGACGGCGGTGGCAAGCTGCCCGCGGCCTTGCGCCCGATATATGGCCGCGAACGAATCGTGCGTTTGTTTACGGGCCTGATACGCAAGGCGCCAATCCGCGAGCGCGGACTTGGCCCGTCGCGTATAAACGGCTATCCGGGTTTCGTGATCGAAGCGCAGGACGGAAGAGTCATGACGGTGACACTCGATTTCCGCGAAGGTCGCGTCTCCACGATTTACGTGGTCTCGAACCCTGAGAAATTGCAGCACGTGACCGGCGAGCACTAATGGCGCCGAGGTTGGCCTTGTGCGCCTCCGCTCAGAGCATCATCTCGATAAAGCTCGGACCGGGTTCCGAGAACGCCCGTCCGAGTTCATCCACCAGTTCGTCGGCGGTTTGGGCACGAGTCGCCGGAACGCCCATCCCGCGGGCGAGCGCGACCCAATCGATATCGGGCGAGGCGAGACTCATCAGGGATTTCGCCCTATGCCCCGGCTCCGTAACCCCGGAGCGCGCCAGTTCGACCTGAAGAATTCGATAGCTCCGGTTGTTGCAAAGCAGCGTGGTCACGTTGAGACCCTCGCGCGCTTGCGTCCAAAGGGCCTGCACCGTGTACATCGCGCTTCCGTCAGCCTGGAAAGCTACGACACGACGGTCCGGGCATGCGACCGCGGCACCCGTCGCGCATGGAAGCCCCTGACCGATCGCACCGCCGGTAAGCGTCAGGTACGTATGGCGCGCCGCCGACGCGGAAGTGATGAAAAATGGCAGGCCGGTAGTCGCGGCCTCGTCCATCACTATTGCGTTTTCAGGGAGCATCGCGGCAAGCGCCGCGCCCGCCGTAGCCGCATTGAGGACGCCCGACGGTTTAGGCGGTGTCGGCTGGGTTTCGATTTGCGGTTCTCGTCCGCGAACCTTGAGTTCGTCCGCGAGTGCGTCGAGCGCGCCTGCAATGTCCTGCTCCGGTTCCGCGAGCACCGCGACCTCCGCGCCCTCGGGAATCAGCGAGCTGGGGACGTTAGGATAGCCGAAGAAAGAGACCGGGCTGGTCGCTCCCGCAAGCACGATTGAACTGAACGGGGAAAGTGTTTCGAGCGCCTGCTCGGGGAAATACGGAAGCCGCTCGACCGCCGGCATCCCGCTGCCGCGCTCGGTACGCGCCGGAAAAGTTTCGCACAGAAGCCGGCAGCCGGTTGCCGCTGCTATCCGTGCCGCGTTCATGAGGGCGTCCTCGCGAAGCGCGCGTCCGCCCAGCATCAGGGCGGCTTTTTCACCCGCGCGAAGGAGCCTCGCCGCGCGTTCGACTTGGGAGGCTTCGACCTTGGGAGGGCCTTCGGGTGCGATCGGTGTCGCGGGTCCTTCGGCGGGATCCCACTGGCAATCGGACGGAATTATCAGCGTCGATACCCGGCCGGGAAATTTTCCTGCCGCCGCGATCGCCTGCGCCGTGTCCGAGGCAATCGACCGGGCGCTGCGAACGGTTGCTATCCATGCGGAGACCGGCCGCGCGAGCGAGATGATATCCGAAGTGAGCGGCGCGTCGGCCTTGGCGTGCCATGTCGCTTGATCGCCGATGAGATTGACGATCTGCGAACGGGCACGCCGCGCGTTGTGCAGGTTCGCGATTCCGTTGGCGAAGCCGGGCCCCAGATGGAGCAACGTAAGCGCCGGCTTGTCGGCCATCCGTGCGTATCCGTCCGCCGCTCCAGTGCATACGCCCTCGAAAAGCCCCAGTACCGCGCGGATTTCGTCGGCGCCATCGAGCGCCGCGACCAGCGGCATCTCGGTTGTGCCGGGATTGGCGAAGCAGACCTCGATTCCCGCGTCGATCGCGGTGCGAATAAGACTTTCGGCCCCGTTCATGCCTTAACCGTAGACCTTCGCAGCCGTTTGCGCGACGGCGCGGCGCCATTCATGCGGCGAGTCGCCCGGTTGCGCTCTCGTCGACGGTGCCCTTGAAAAAATCCGGGTTGGCCTTGAGATGCAAACGGGCAGGATAGGTGAAGACGAAATCGCGATAATCGCTGTCGGTGATGATTCCCTTGTCTGCCAGATGATGACTTTCGAGCAGGACACCCTTGATGTCAGGAACGTCCCAGTGGCCGATATCGGAACTGAACACCGGCTGAAAGCGCGTGCCGAAAGGGTTTCCGCGTACATCGAGCGCGCGATAAACGCTGGGGTCGTCGGCCTCGCATCCGAAGAAAAAGTTCGAGAAGATACGCGCGAAGTCTTCTTCCGCGCCAACGCCGCATCGCGCCCACTCGTCGCGATCGACCGAACGATCGTGGCGCTCGATTCCCTCGTCGTAGGCGCGCCCGACCCGCTCACCGTTCGGAGCGGCGACAAATTCCCTGCCGCCGTACTCGAGGAGCATCGCATTCAGACGCGCGCGGTCAAGGCCCTTCGGGTCGTAGTTGCTGAGTCCTTCGAGGT
>JBJKQX010000316.1:0-2928 GCA_046704965.1 Binataceae bacterium (SeqCode) | reverse complement strand
CGCGTCCGCGAAGACCCGACGCCGTCAATTCTTCGACAATTCGCTGGGGCGACATCTCAAGCGCCTTGCGAAACCCGCGGTATCCGCCGTGAGTCACATAGTCGTCGAGCGACAGGGGGTCGGTCACACCGACGCGCGCGAAGGTCAGACGCGTCTGCTTCTTCAGATAGGGAGTGTCTTCAGGGCGCCCGAGTGCCAGCCGATGCTCTCCGCCGGTCAGGAAGCCTGCTTCGAAAAGCGAGACCACGTCGCCCGGGCCGACCGGGCCGTACGCGACCCTGCCCTGCGGAGTCTCCACTTCCACCATCGGCTCGAGCCAGAACATCCCGCGCGAGCCGTTGCGGATCACGCGAACCTCGGCGCCCCGGCGTCCGGCTTCGTCAGCGATACGTTGCGCGACCAGGTTGGCGCCCATCGACAGAGCGCTCGAATCGCGCGGCACGAACACCCGGGTCATCGCGATCTCTCCCCAAGCGCCGCGATTATCCCGTCAAATCGTTCGGGACTGACCCGCCCGTACAGTTCCTCATCGACCATCACGGCCGGAGAGCAGGCACAGTTTCCGAGGCAATAGACGGGTTCCAGCGAATACTCACTGTCGGCACGCTTCGCGCCGAACTCCACGCCCAGTTGTTGCACTGCATGCGCCGCCAAGGCCTCGCCACCCGTTGCCTGACACGACTCCGCGCGGCATACCTTGATGACGTGCCGGCCACGGGGTTCGAGATGGAAGTCGTGATAAAAGCTGATTACGCCATGAACTTCGGCGCGGGAAAGGTTCAGCCCGTGAGCTATAAGCGGCACACTGTCAGGGGGAATGTAGCCGAGACGATTCTGCACTTCGTGCAGCACCAGCATCAACGGCCCTGGCTTGTCCTTGAGGCGAGCCACTATCGACTCGATTTCCTGCCTATTCCACTTGTTATGAGCGGTGGTCATAAGAATATCGTCTGAAAAAGAGTCGTGGGCAAAGCAACGCTGCCCGGTTGCAAGGAGCCGTCTCGAAAGGCCGTACTGACTCCTATAGATCGTCTTATCCCCTCACCAAGGCGATGTCCAGCACGTTGTCTAATTCGATGGATTAGGCCGTAGTCCTGAAGACACGTTCAAACCATCATGACCTTATCAAGACCTTTAAGTTGGCGTCGCCAGCCATGGCATACAAGGCGAACAAACTTCCGTTCACCCGCGACGCTCTGGTCAGACACTCCCCCCTGCATCTAGACTGGGCGTCACGGGCAGAGCCGGGCTTCCGGCCTCGATGCCCAATTCTGCGGCGACGATAAATGCCAATTATTCGGGAGCTGCGCCAATGAGTGAACTCACGGTCTTGAGTGAACAGGCATGCTTCGACGGTATTCAAGGATTCTATGAGCATCAGAGCCCCTCGACCGGGACCACTATGCGCTTTGCGCTGTATATCCCGCGAGCGGCGGCAAGCGGCAAGCGTCCGATGCTTACATATCTGGCCGGCCTCACCTGCACCGAAGAAACCTTCTGCATCAAGGCCGGTGCGCAGCGGCTGGCGGCCGAGCACGGGCTCGCGATGCTTGCGCCCGACACCAGCCCGCGAGGCGCCGGGATTCCCGGCGAAGACAAGGATTGGGACTTTGGCGTCGGAGCCGGCTTCTATCTCGACGCCACGGTCAAGCCTTGGTCCGAGCATTACCGGATGTACACCTACGTAACCGAAGAATTGCCGCGTCTGGTAGCCGCGAACTTTCCGGTCGATTTAGATCGTCAGTCGATAATGGGCCATTCGATGGGCGGACACGGGGCGCTCACGATAGCGCTCAAGAATCCCGGAAGGTACCGGTCGGTTTCAGCGTTTGCGCCGGTATGCGCGCCGCTCCAGTGTCCATGGGGCAAGAAGGCGTTCGACGGATTTCTGGGCGGAGATCTGAAGGCTGCAAGGCGCTACGACGCGACCGCGCTGATAGACGGCGGCGCACGGTTTGCGGGAACGATGCTCGTCGATCAGGGCGAGGCCGACAAGTTTCTGGTGGAACAGCTGAAACCTGAACTACTCGAAGCCGCCTGCAAGCGCGCTGGCCAGGCGCTGCAACTGCGCCGGCATCCGGGATACGACCATTGCTTTTATTTCATCTCGACGTTAATCGCCGACCACATGGCGCATCACGCCGCAGCCCTCTCGGACGCCAAATAACCCTCCGCGCATCCTGCCGGCCACTGTTGCGCTTTGCCGGAGCCCCTGCGCCGCCCGTCGGACTAGCCCGTTCGAGGCGTACGGGACGGACGGGAGGGCTCGGCTTTGAGCGAAGGCTCGGCGCCGCGTCCCGTGCCGTCCGCGGGCGCGGCAGGCGCTCCGCTCGGCCGGGCGTGAGCCTCGGTCTTCCTGCGCACACGTTTGAGCCGCTTTAGCGCGGCGGGCGAGTGGCCAAGACCGGATGCATGTTTCGGGAACTTGGTGACGTCAGTCCGTCCGCCGACGAAAACTTCGTAGATTGCCTCCTGCGCATCATCGAGATTGGGCTCGAGGTGAAGGTTGTCCGCCAGCACGAGCAAATCGCTCGCGGCGCGAAGAGCGGTGGGAGTAGGATGTTCCACGGCGGCGCGGACCGCTTCGGTTATCATCGCGGAGAAACTCTCATTGACGGCAGTGCGATCAATTTTGTATCCGCGCTTCGCGACGATGTTGGCGATTTCGATCGCACGCCGATAGACGGCCGGACTTCGGCTGCCCTTCTGCCTGAGTATCTCCTGTTCGAATCTGCGCGCCAGGGTGAACTCCGTCATCATGCGGAACTCGCCGGGGAGCTCGAAGCCCGCGCCCTGCAACATGTCGACCTCGCGCTGATATTCCTGCGAGAGCTCGGCGAACTGGGCGGTCAGCCCTTCGAGCACGTCGCTGAAGATCATCTCGCAGATGGCGATGCGGCCGTCCGTGAGCACGTCCTGCAGGCCGTA
>JBJKQX010000315.1:0-10834 GCA_046704965.1 Binataceae bacterium (SeqCode) | reverse complement strand
CGGCGCATTCGCACGCAGAGCCACTCGACCGGCCTTTTGCGGCTTCCGGAAAGTAAAAATTGCGCTTGGGGATTTCCGTGGAGCGGGTGATCGGTTTCGAACCGACGACCTTGTGCTTGGCAAGCACACGCTCTACCAACTGAGCTACACCCGCCCCGGAACGAGAATGTTTAACAGTTTGTGCGCGCGCGGCCAAGCCCCCTGGCGCCGTCCGCGATCAAAATGCGCGATTTCTCCTGACCCTTTTTAACGCAGCGCTCCCTCGCGCCGCAGTTCCTCGATACGCTGTGCGTCCATGCCCAGGAGCGACTTCAGGACGTCGTCGGTATCGACACCCAGAAGCGGCGCGGGACTTTCCACCTCGCATGGCGTGCCGGACATTTTCCACGGGATACCGGCGTGAATTCGGCGCCCTATTTCCGGATGATCGAGGGAGACCAGGTAGCCGCGCTCCATCAGGTGCGGGTCGGTCGCCATGTCCTTGTTGCTGAGTGAAGGAAATGCGGCCACGCCCACTTTCTGAAGCGCATCGGCGGTTTCCCATCGATCGCGCTCACGCGTCCACGCCGTGATGATCTCATCGAGCGCCTGCTCGTTCTTCTTGCGTGCTGCCGCAGTGCTGAAACGCGGGTCGCCGGCCAACTCGGGTTTTCCGATCGCGCCGGCAAGAGCCTGCCATTCCTGGTCGGATCCGACCGCTATCGACACCCACTTGTCGTCGTCGCCCGCGGCCTTGTAACAGTTGTGCGGCGCCATCATCCGGTCGTGATTTCCGTCGCGCACCGGCTCACGCCCGTTGATGTCGTATTCGAGCAAACCCTCGGCCATCAGCGGCAGCGTCGCCTCCCATTGCGACTGGTCGATGTACTGGCCCTCACCGGTCATGTCGCGATGGAGCAGCGCGGCGATAATCGCGTAGGCGCCGAAAATGCCGGCGTTGGGATCGGGATACGATACTCCGATCTCGGACGGTTCACCGCCCGTGTAGCCGGTCGCCCAGAACAGTCCCGAGAGCGCAGACGCCGGCGGACCGTAACCAAGAAAACGGCGGTAGGGACCCGTCTGTCCGTAGCCGGACATCGAAATCATGACCAAGTCGGGTTTGTACTGCCTCAGTTCCTCGTAACCCAGACCGAGTTTTTCCGAGACTCCGGCGGCGAAGTTCTCGGTCACGACGTCGCAGTGTTTAACCAGTTGATATGCAATCTCGAGCGCCTCTGGATGGCGCAGGTTGAGCAGGATACTACGTTTCCCTTGATTGTACTGGTTGAAGTAGCCGGCCCTGTTGTAACCCGCGACGTCATCCGCGAAAGGCGGTATGGAGCGCGAGACGCAGAGCGGACGGGTCTCCGTCTCAACCCTGATAACCTCCGCGCCCAGATGGGCAAGCTGGAGCGTGCCGAACGGCCCCGCCCATGCCCATGTGAAATCAAGAACTCGCACACCGGAAAGTGGTCCGTGACTCATGGCTGTTTCCCCTTTTACGCGACTCCGGCTTTGCGCAGTGACTCGAAGCGCTCACGCGGAAGGCCGAGTTCGCCTACGAAGACCTGTTCACCATGCTCGCCGAGCCGCGGCGCGGGCCGTTTGAGTTCCCAGTGAGTCTTGCTGTATTTCGACGGCGGACCGGGGAGATTCATCGCGCCGAGGCCGGGCTGCTCGAAGGGGCGGAAGAATCCGCGCTCGGCCAGATGCCCGTTCTCATACATCTGGCGCATCGTGTTGACCGGCGCGAACGGGACCCGATACTCGCCCTGCCCCTTGCGGTAAAGATCCTCGACTTTCCATCCCGCCAGCCACTCGGTCATCAGCGCCTTGAGCGCGTCGAGATTCTGCGCCCGCGACACGCGATCCTTGAACAGTTCATCCTTGGCCCACTCGGGATGCCCCATCAGCTCGACCAGGCGCTGCCATTGGGCCTCCTCGACGCATACGAGAAAGATTTTTCCGTCGGCACAGTCGGCGATGAACCATGGACCGAGCGCACGCTGCCCGAGACGCGAAGTCTCACGCCCCGCGTAGGTATAGTGCATGAAGTTCATTTCGAGCATCGCGCCCACGCATTCCTGCTCGGACACGTCGATCGCCTGCCCCTGCCCGGTTTTCCTGCGATGCCGGTAGGCGGCAAGCGACACTGTCGCACCGTGCACGCCCGCCTGAAAATCGCACTGATGGCCGAACGCCTTGAGCGGTGGAAGTTCCGGATGGGGCGAAGCGCCGGGACTGAGATACGCCCAGCCTCCGGCGTTGGCCGCGTTCAACTCGTAGCCGTGCCACTGGGCCCTCGGGCCGGTGTCGCCAAACATCGAGAGCGACGTCACGACCAGATGCGGATACGTCGCGCACAACGCATCACTCTGCAGACCGTGGGCCTCGCGCTCGCGTGGCGCGACGTTGTGAATCAGGATGTCGGCGCGTTCGAGCAGCGAGGCAAGCATCTCGCGCCCCTCGGCACGCGTCAGATCCGCGACCACTCCGCGCTTGTTGATGTTGAGATAGGCGAACAGCGCGCTCTTCTCCGGGTCTGGACTGTCGTCGGGGAACGGCCCGCGACGACGCGTCCAGTCGCCGTCGGGTTGTTCCACCTTGATGACGTCGGCGCCCAGGTCGGCAAGCATCTTGGTGGCGAAAGCGGCCGAGATTCCCGAACCGCATTCGACCACCCGTATGGCGCTGAACGGCCTCTTCGATGCGTCAGTCTTTGGTGCGGCGTCCATGACTGACTATTTGATGGCCACAGGGTTGACCGGCGCGCCGGCTCCGCCCACTACCTTAAGCGGTGCACCAACGAACAGGAACTCGTACTGACCGTCCTTGGCGCAATCCTCGGCCAGGTCGGTGAGCCAGTCGATTTCGTTGAACACGACGCCCTGGTAATGAAGCAGCGCCATGTGCAGCGGCAGCATCGTTCCGCTCTCCTCGTGCGCGGTCTGCTCGGTCGCAACAGTGTCCGAGCCGATCGACGGAATCTCCATCTCGTGGAACCACTTGACCAGTTCCAGGCTGTAGCCAAGACCGGGTTCGTTCATCTGTCGATTCGGGAAGAACGCGTCCGAGCCCTTGTCGTAGAACAGCTTGAGCCATCCGGTGTGGATCAGGATGATGTCATGCTTCTCGATCGTCGTGCCCTGCTTCTTCGCCGCGCCGAGCAGGTCTTCGATGGTGATGCGCTCGCCCGCGTCGAGATGCTCCTTGCCCTTGTAGCGCGCGGCGTCAATCAGCACGCCACGTCCGACGATGCCGTGCTCGGCCAGCGGCTGGATGGAGCACTTTTGGAGTCCGCCAATTGTGGTCTTGGCGTCGTAGCCGTTGTAAATCTGGTCGCCGTGCCATACGTGGCCGAGCGCGTCGTACTGGGTCGAGCCCTGCAGGTACATCACGATAACGTCGTCGGCGTATTCGAGCCCGCCGGGGAACGCTTGGGTGCGTCCGCTCAGGTAGAAGCCCTTGTCCATCGCCATCGTGCGAAGCGGCTGCGCGCGGCTGGGATAAAGCGGGTCGCCTTCGGGCCGTGCCAGCGGCACGCCAAGGGTGAAAACCTTGCCCTGCTTGACGGAGCGGATACCGCGCAGGACTTCAGCATTGGTCAGGAAATTGAGGCCGCCGAGTTCATCGTTCGCGCCCCATCGCCCCCAGTTCTTGGGTGCGTCCTTTAGAAGCTCGCTAAAAGGTATTGGTTTGTCAGCCATCCGACTTGTCTCCTCTCCCCCGCTTGAATCTCTCGGGTGAGTTTTTCACTCCACTTCATTTCGTCGCGCTTCGACTCAGTGACCCGCGTGACGATGTTTCTTCTTTGGCTTGGCAGGCTTGGCGGGCGCCTCGATGCCTTCCTTTTTGCGGCGTTCCTGAAGCGCAGCCTGACGGTCGTCGTACTCGTTCCCTCTTCCGGACTTGTAGGCCGCCAAACGCTGCGCCGTCTTGTCATCCATGCCGCAGAACCGCGCCATCGGCGGTATCGCAAAGTCGTTCGCGCCGTGGCCGCCATGAGCGCCGCGACTGCCCGGTCCGTCGTCAAGACCGAGGTCGGGCCGTTGCGCGTGCCCGCCGAGCACGGCTGCGGACATCACTCTGGCCGCCTTTCGTCCGCACTCGGGGCATCGCTCGGGGCGCGTTGCCCTTGAGAGCGGCGCAAGCACCTCGAACGTGCTCCGGCACGGTTCACATCGCCATTCGTAAAGCGGCATACCGACGCTCCCCGGTCGCTCTACTCGACCTTGTGCGGATATTCCTTCCAGTCGTCAGGATCGTGCGTGATCCACATGGTTGCGTCGTGCATGTCGCGAACCGCCTTGATGAGCTTGATCGAATAGACCGACTGAACCGGGTCGGTATCGATCGGCATGGTCGCCTCCGTCACCGCGGCGTCGCGAATATGGACCGTGTCACCGACCAACAGGAAGTTCCGATTCGGCAGGTTGACGAGCAGCGAACATTCGCCGGGCGTGTGGCCCGGAGTGAGCAAAAACTTGAGCGAGCCGTCGCCAAATAAGTCGAAGTCCCGGTCGAGTTCGAGCCAGTCGTAGCCGCGAGTCGGGACGTAGTCGTCGAGAACGAAGGCCCATCGGCGGTCCGGGTCGGGCCAGTACGCGTAGCGCAGCTCACCCGCGCCCACAAGGAACTTGGCCTTGGGGAAATAGGACAGTCCGCCCGCGTGGTCCAGATGCGAATGGGACAGAACCACGTACTTGATATCGTCCGTCTTGTAGCCGAGCCCCTCGATTTGCTTGTCGAGAGTGTCGCTCTTGCTCCACTCGATCGGCAAACCGTCCGCGAAAGGCCCCCAGTAACCGACCGGATCGTCGATAATCTTCGGGTTGCATCCGGTATCGAACAGAACCAGTCCCTTGGGATGCTCGATCAGGAACGACGGGCACGGAAGATTTACCATCGTGTCGTCGGCGCCGTGCATCAACAGCGCTTTCGGAACCGTAAGTTTGGCTCCCGGAAGCGCCCACATCCGCTTTGCTTTGCTGCTTGCCATGGCTCACCTCTAGAGGTCCGGAAAGTATGTGTGAACTGCGAAACAGTGAAACAGTGAACCTGTCCGCCCCAGGCGTCCGTGCGATGTGCAGTGCGACGCCATGGACAGGCGTCGTTAGGCTAGGTCCGGTCGTTCCAAGCTGTCAAGAATTGGCGCGATTTGATGCAGGGCGGGAATGCGGGCGGGTTTGGTCAGAGCGCGATTCGTTCGGCGTCGACGTCATGTCGTTTGGGGCTGAGCACGCGTATCACCTTGCGGAAGTAATCCACGCCGGACCACACGCTCATCGCCATCGCGATCCAGAGCAGGAACATCCCGGCTGCGAAAAAATCGATGTGCAGGTAGGTGTAATGAATAAGCAGGGCCTGCACCGCCATCGCCTGCAGGACCATCTTGTACTTGCCCAGCTCCTCGGCGGCGACCACCATCCCCTCCGCCGCCGCGATAGCTCTGAGCCCGGTAACCATTATCTCGCGCACCACCAGCACCACGACGATCCAGGCCGGGACGCGAGGTTCGCGCGACATGCCTGCGAGCATGATGAGCGCGCTCAGCACGACGACTTTGTCGGCCAGCGGATCGAGAAACTTTCCGAGCGTGGTCCCGGAGCCGTAATTGCGGGCTATATAACCGTCGAGGAAGTCACTGACGGTCGCGAAGAAAAACACCCCGGCTGCCAGCGCCGCGGCGAGCGGTCCGGTGTACAGCAACAGGTAGACGAGCAGCGGCGCGGTTGCCAGTCTGAGCAGGGTCAGAACATTGGGTGTCGTCCAAGTCACGCGTAAAGCCCGAGCTGCCGTTGTTTCGTCTGAAGAATCGCCTTGATCAATTCCGATCCGAAAAATATGGCAATTGCGCCACTGGAGCAAACCCGGTCTTTGCCGGTTGCTTGACGCGTCGTTCGGGTGCGCATAGCGTTCGAATAAAGCCGTGATCGCCGCTCAGCCGGCGTCATGCGATATTCTCATTAGATGAACAATTCGGGTTTTGACTGCGATTTCGTTGTAGTCGGCGGAGGAATCGCAGGCCTCATGTTCGCCATCAAGGCCGCCGACGTCGGAAGCGTCATCGTCCTCACCAAGGCCGAAAGCGCAGAGGCCAATACCGCCTACGCGCAGGGCGGAATCGCAAGCGTGTGGAGTGTCGAGGACACTTTCGAGTCGCATATCGAAGACACGCTTCGCGCGGGCGCCGGACTCTGCCATCCGGGCGCGGTCGAAACCATCATCCGCGAAGGCCCCCACGCAGTCCGCGAACTCATCAGCGCCGGCACCCGTTTCACCCGGGTCGAAGCCGGCGGCGAGGACGAATACGACCTCGGGCGCGAGGGCGGTCACAGTCATCGGCGGGTTCTGCACGCGCAGGACCTGACCGGGCGCGAGATCATGCGCGCGCTGGGTGAAGTAGCCCGCGCCCATCGCAACATCCGGATTGTCGAAAACCGCGTCGCCGTGAATCTGCTGGTCGATTCGGACGGCGCCTCCAAGTCCAAGCGCTCGGCCTGTTGGGGCGTTTACGTGCTCGACCGCGCGACGGGAAAAGTCTCGAAGATCGTGGCTCCGGTCACGATGCTGGCCACGGGAGGTTCGGGCAAGGTCTACCTGTACACGACCAATCCTGACATCGCCTCGGGCGACGGCGTCGCGATGGCGTATCGGGCGGGCGCACCCGTCGGCAACATGGAGTTCATCCAGTTCCATCCGACCTGCCTGTTTCATCCCGCAGCCAAGAGCTTTCTGATTTCCGAAGCGCTGCGGGGCGAAGGCGCAATACTGCGTCTGCCCGACGGCACGCCCTTCATGAAGAAGTACCATCCCGACGCCGAGCTGGCGCCGCGCGACGTGGTGGCCCGCGCTATCGACGCGGAGATGAAGCGGCTCGGTCTTGACTGCGTGTACCTTGATCTCAGTCATCGCGAGGCCGACTTCATCAAAAACCGGTTCCCGCATATCTTCAAGCGATGCTTGAGCTTTGGATTCGACCTGACGAGGGCGCCGATTCCGGTAGTTCCCGCCGCTCATTACATGTGTGGCGGGGTGATAACCGATCTTTACGGACGAAGCGGAATCGAAAGGCTGTACGCGGCTGGCGAAGTCGCGATGACTGGGCTTCACGGGGCGAATCGGCTCGCGTCAAACTCCCTGCTCGAAGCCGCCGTGATGGGTCGACGCGCCGCGGCGTCTGCCGCCGAGGATTTTATCGGGATTCGGGGCAAGCCCGCGCCCGAGTTTCCGGAATGGGATCCGGGCCGCGCGATCAAGAGCGAAGAACGGGTCCTGATATCGCAGAGCTGGGACGAAATCCGACGCTTGATGTGGAACTACGTCGGTATCGTGCGCAGTGATCGCCGTCTGGCGCGAGCGGCGCGGCGGCTCGAACTGCTGAAGGATGAGATCCACGGCTACTATTGGGATCATTTGCTCGATTCCGACGTGATCGAGCTTCGCAACCTGGTGACGGTCGCGGAATTGATCGTTCGCTCGGCTACCACGCGCAAGGAATCTCGCGGCCTTCACTACAATATCGATCATCCCGAACGCGACGATCTGAATTGGCTCCATCCAACCGTAATCGCGAAATAGCCAGCCTGTCGGACGCGCGCGTCCGAACATTTCGAGTCTTCCCGTGGACGCGGTTTAAGTCCGGCTCTCGCCGTGACGGTTCGTATCGAGGCAGCGATGCAACCGCCGTGTTGCATCGCCGGATAGAAACATGCGCGATAGTGAAATTCGTTCCGCCTCAGCGCTTCGAACCGGCCGGGTGAACGGGCATAATAATTGCGCACCCAACAAACGCGCCTCGACCAGCGACAACTGACGCTGGGTTGGTATCGTGGCGGTTCGACGCGTAATCGCCATGCGATCCGCGACGCAACAAAGGGGAACAAACTGTGAGACATAAACCATATGCAGCGGGCGGCATCAGTGCCGGTCTGCGCGGATGTATGCTTCTCCTGCTGCTGACCGTTGCAACACTATCGGGAATCCCGAGCCACGCTCGCGCAACCCAACACAAGGCGGCGCCGTTCGAGGGTTACTCGAAATTCGTCCGCTACGACATCAACTTCCACGTCAACGCCAACTACTCACACGTCGAAACCGACAGTTGGGCGCTCAAGGTGCTCGCGCCGCAGGGCGTGTCGGACGCGAACCAAGCCTCGATTACATACAGCGATCGCCTTGAAACGGCGAAGATTCTTTACGCGTACACGCTCAAAAAAGACGGCCACCGTATCAACGTCCCCGCGTCGAATTTCCAGGAGAATGTCAATAAGGGCAAGGGCAAGGCGCGACCGATGTTCTCGGACATCAAAACCATAACCGTGGCGTTTCCCGATGTCGCGGTCGGCGACACGGTCGTACTCAGCTACAAACTGATCCAGAAGAAACCGACCATTCCCGGCAATTTCTCCTTCATCGAGACGTTCTCCAAATTTTTCGACTACGACAACGCGCGGGTCACGATGAGTGCGCCGGCTTCGCTCAGGATGCAGGTCGAGTCGCGAAGCGTTAAGGGCGGAGAGATCGCGTCAAAGGACGGGCGCAAGCGATGGCTGTGGACCTATCAGAACAGGCATATCGCCACACCCGAACCAGGATCGGTGTCGGCGCTTGATTACGGCCCGATGATCGTCGCGTCCACCTTCAAGAACTACGGCGCAGTGGCGGCTGGATATGCGGCTCGCGCGCGGGCGAAGGCGAAGCCTGACGCAGCGATCATAAAGCTGGCCGACAGGATAACCCGAAAAGCGCACACCGAACGCGCTCAGGCGGCAGCGCTCTACTACTGGGTATCGAAGAATATCACCTATGCAGGAGATTACGTTGGTGTGGGTGCCGTCGTTCCGCACGCGGCCTCGCTGATTCTGAAAAACCGCATGGGCGACTGCAAGGATCACACGACGTTGCTGAGAGCGATGCTGGCGGCAAAGGGAATACGCGCCACGTCCGCTCTGATTCATTCAGGCAACGCGTTCACGCTTCCTGAAGTGCCGACGATCGACATCTTCAACCACGTAATCACCTATATTCCTTCGCTTCACCTCTACGCCGATTCGACTTCGCGCTTCACGCCGTTCGGAAAACTGCCGATGAGCGACGCGGACAAGCCTGTAATCCTGACCACTGGGTACAACGGTATCCAGCACACGCCGCCGACCAACTGGAAGGACAACGGAACGGTGACCCGGGCCGTGTTGACTATCAAGCCCGACGGCTCCGCAAGCGGCGAAACGAAGTTCACGATGCAGGGAATTTTCTCAAACCAGACACGGGCAATATTGACCTATCTGCCACCCAATCTGGAGCAGGAGCTGGTCCGTCGCAGCCTGGTAAAGAGCGGATACACGGGGACCGGCACTTTGAATCTCGGTGACCCGTCCAAACCGACCGACATCTACCATTACAGCGAGAGCTTCAAGGTTACCGACGCGATGAACGTACCGGGGCCGGGAGCCTTCACGATCAAGGAGATCGGCGGCGGAAACCTTATCGCAAAGTCGGTTTCCGCAAGCGCGAACGCTCCCAAACGAACGGTCGATTTCGCATGCATGGGCGGGTATATGAAACAGTTTTACACGCTCCATATGCCCCACAACGTCAAGATACTCGCGATACCGTCGGACGTTCATCTGAAAGGATGGCACGCGACCTATAGCGCGACCTACAAGCGCACAGGAAACACCATAACGGTGGCTCGAGTGCTCGACGACATGACACCGGGCAACGTTTGTACGCCGAAGGACTCAGCCGCTTTCAAACCCTTTGCGATACGAGTAATGAAGGACTTGCACTCGCAGATTCTCTATAAATGACAGGGACGCTCGTCCGTCGCGTGACGGACGAGCCTAAACCGCATCGCGCGAACCGGTTTCAGTCCTGCGCCGTACGACTTTCCAAGGCGCAACTGTTGCGCGAGCTGCGACGCGGTCAAATCAAGAGGGGGGACACCGATGACACACAATCGATTTGCGACGGGCGGAATCCGCGCCGGTCTGCGCGGCTCTTCGCTTATCCTGCTACTGATCGCCGCGGCCATGTTCGCAACCTCGTGCCAGAGCCAGCATCGAGAGACTCTGTACAAGGCGCATCAACCTCAAGCGGCACCGCACAAGGCGGCAGAGCGGTCCGAAGGCTCTGTGCAATTCGTCCGTTACGATGCGAACTTCCACGTGAACGCCGACGGCTCGTATGTCCAAACCCAGACTGTTGAGGCGAAGGCGCTCACCCCTAAGGCCTTGTCGAAGCTAAGGCACACCTCGGTCATCTACGACGCTCGCTTCGCGACAGCGAAGGTGCTTTACGCGTACACGCTCAAAAAGGACCACGGCGGGCGCGTTTACGCTTACATCAGCAACGGCAAAAGCAAGACGCTGTCGATGTTCTCCGATATCAGGACCATCACCGTGAAGTTCCCCGACCTCGCGGTCGGCGACACGATCGCCTTCAAGTACAGGCTGGCGCTAACCAAGCCGATCGTTCCGGGTAATTTTTCACTGCTCGCCAGCTTCTCGAAATTTATCGGATGGGACCATACGCGGGTCGCGATGAGTGCGCCGGCGTCACTCAGGATGAAGATCGAGACGCGCGACGTGAAGGGCGGCGAGATAGCTTCAAAGGGCGGACGCAATCGATGGGTGTGGACCTATAAAAACACGCATCCCGCCGCGCCCGAATCCTCATCGGTATCGTCGATTGATTACGGCCCGCTGATTGCCGCGTCCACCTTCAAGGACTACGGGGCCGTTGCGGCCGCTTTTGCCACCCACGCCATGGCGAAGGCCAAGCCGGACGCACAGATTAAAGAACTGGCCGACAGGATAACCCGAAACGCGCATACCCAGCGCGCTCAGGC
>JBJKQX010000314.1:0-2726 GCA_046704965.1 Binataceae bacterium (SeqCode) | reverse complement strand
CACCGACGTTCCGGTCCCGCGCACCTATCTGCTATGCGAAGACACCGACGTGATCGGCACGGCGTTTTTCGTGATGGAGTGCGTCGAGGGACGCATAATCCGCGACCCGCTGATACCCGATTCAAATCCCGAAGAGCGCACCGCCCTGTATGACGCGATGAACGACGTGATGGCGCGGCTTCACAAGGTGGATTTTCGCGCGGTTGGTCTGGGCGACTACGGAAGACCTTCGGCCTACGCCCAGCGACAGGTCGCGCGATGGACCAGGCAGTACGAGGCGTCAAAAATCGATCCGATCCCCGCGATGGACAAGTTGATCGAGTGGATGCCGAAGCATATCCCCGCCGCCGATGAGACAGCCATCGCGCATGGCGACTACCGGATGGAGAACATGATCTTCCATCCCACGGAGCCGCGCGTTGTGGCCGTGCTCGACTGGGAACTCTCGACTCTTGGACATCCGCTCGCCGATCTGGCGTGGAATTGCAGGCCGTACCATATTCCCGCCGGTGGCGACACCAGCTTCCAGGGCGTGGACATCAAGGCATTCGGCATTCCGAGCGAAGAGGAATACGTCGCTGCATACTGCAGGCGCACGGGCCGCGCCAATGCCAACGACCATCTTTTCTTCGTGGTGCTGGCGTTCTTCCGTGGCGCGGCGATTCAACAGGGGATCGCGATGCGCGTGAAGATGGGTAACGCGAGCGGTTCCAACGCGGCGGAGCGCGGCGCGATGGCCCGGACCACGGCCGAGATAGGTTGGAATATCGCGCAAAAGCTGTGAGTCGAACAGTCTTGTCGCAGCCGTCCGCAACGCTGTAAGTCACTTGTCGAAGCGGATACGATTGGTCGCCGGGCCGGACTCTGGATTTTCAGATCAAATCAACTTGAACGCGAAGAGCATCGCGAAGGGAGCCACTAATGGAATTCGGGATTCAACTGTCGAACATGGAACCCGCACAACTGCGGGACGTCGCACAGGCGGCGGAGTCGCTCGGCTACGATCTGATAATGTTTCCGGACCACATAGTAATGGAAGGGCCCGAGCGCCAGTACGATCCTCATACTATTGTCTATGACAATATCGCCGTTGCAGCGGCGCTGTCCGAAGCGACAAAAAAGATCCGTATCGGGCATCTGGTGCTGTGCAACCTGTTTCGCCATCCCGCCATCACCGCGCAGAGCCTGATGACGCTCGACCATTTGAGCGGCGGGCGTATGTTGGCCGGACTCGGTACGGGATGGACGGAGACCGAATTCCGCATGACGGGTATCCCGTTCCCGCCGATCACCGAACGGCTGCGGATGCTGGACGAGGCGCTGACGTGCATGCGCTCGCTCTGGACCAATGAGCAGACGACCTTTGACGGCGAGTTCTACAAGTTCAAGGACGCCATCATGTGGCCGAAGCCCGTTCAGAAGCCGCATCCTCCGATTATCGTCGGTGGTGGAGGCAAGGGTTTGCTGCGTATCGCGGCCAAGCACGCCGACTACATCAATATGATCCCCGACGCCGGCAAGCCGGGACGCATCTCGCTCGAAAACGTGAAAAGCATGACCGACCAGGTGTATCGTGAGAAGGCGGCCTTCGTGCGCGAAGAGGCCAAGCGACACGGGCGCAATCCCGACTCGATCAAGATCAGCAACTTCATCTTCACGCTCATGATAACCGACTCGCCCGAGGCAACCCGCAAGACCGCCGAGGGGATGGCGCCGGCTTTCGGCACCACTCCGGAAATGATGCTTCAGTCGCCGATGTCGTTGATCGGAACTCCCGAGGAATGTGCGACGGAACTCAAGCGCCGCGCGAAGCAGTGGGACGTCTCCCAGTTCATTTTCGTGGCCATGGGGATGGACGAGAAGCAGGTGCGTCGACTCTACGACGAAGTCATCGCGCACGTTTAAGAAATCGGCAACGTTGGAACGTCACGGGCAGCGAGTCGTGGGACGATTCGTTGCCCGTTTTCACATCCGGAATTTACTGCTGCCTTGGTGAACGCGGAGTAAGGCCGAACGCCTCGGCGAGCAACTCGTACGAGCGCATCCGCGCCTGATGGTCGTGCACGATCGTTACGATCATCACTTCCTCCGCGTTGAGCACGCTAGCCATGTCAATCAGTTGGTCGCGGACGCTGTCCGGAGCGCCGACGAAGATGCGCGGCCATTCTCCGGTCTCGGGACGTGCAGGCTCGAAGGCCGCGCCCAGCTCAGCGATAGCTTCCTCGGGCGTGGGAATCGGGCCACCGCCGCCCTGTCGGATACGCCGGATGAACAACCGCACGCTGGCGTGCAGCCTCTTTGCCTCGGCGTCGGTCTCGGCGCATATCGCGCCAACGGCCAATATAGTTCGGGGCGCACGCAGCAGGTCGGAAGGCTTGAAGTGCGATTGGTAGTGCTGAGTCGCACTGCGAGTGGGCTGCGGATCGATGAAGTGCGCGAACGCATAGGGCAGGCCGACTTGCGCTGCCGCACCGGCGCTCCAGAGACTCGAACCCAGCAGCCAGACCTCGGGCGCACCGGGCAT
The DNA here is from genome assembly GCA_046704965.1 of Binataceae bacterium (SeqCode). GTDB lineage: Bacteria > Desulfobacterota > Binatia > Binatales > Binataceae > DTIX01. The sequence goes on along the minus strand of JBJKQX010000314.1, from coordinate 202 downwards.
CGCGGGCGACAAATGGATTCGACTGAACGGATGGTCGGAACGAAAACCGCCGTGCAGGAAGGCGAGCAATTCCATCAACTGGCGCGGGAAATCGTCGGCGGGTGATTGCCGCTCCCGATCGCGCCGCAGGGCGTAGGTGTCGAGCGGAGTTCCCCCCGGCGCGCGCCCGATCCCGAGGTCGATTCGATCGGGATAAAGCGCG
>JBJKQX010000313.1:0-2777 GCA_046704965.1 Binataceae bacterium (SeqCode) | reverse complement strand
TGCCGCGCCATCCTCAGCTAGCTGTCACCGATCGATCCGGGCGACAGCGTGGGCGTCTCGGTGAGTCGCGAGCTTGCGGCGGGCTCGCATCGGCGCGGGCAGGCGCAGCGCACCGGACTCAGGCGATGACCGCGATGCCCCTGTCCGATGTCCTGCCCGAGGTTCTGCCCGAAGCCGCGGCGCGGCTGCCAAACTACTCGGACTTGCTCGCCCACGCGCGTCATCCGGGCGAGCAACTGACAAAGGCTTTTGCCGGAGCGATCGCCTCGGGACTGGGCAACGGCCGGCGCCCGCTGATTTTCGGTCTCGCCGAATCGGAATTCGAGCGTCTGATGCAGCGGTTCTTTCCGGGACTGCGGCTGAGCAACGGCACGTGTCAGGCGCATGGCGCTATCGACGAATACGACGATTTGGTGCTGCTGCTGATGGAGCATCGCCGGCAGCCGACGACAGACCTCGAATGGCTCAGCCGCACCATCGCCTCGGCCTGCCGATACGACAACCACCTTTGGCAGGATATGGGCTTGCCCAACCGCGCCGCGCTCGGGGAACTGATGCGGACGCAGTTTTCGTCGCTCGCGGCGAAGAATGTCGGTGACATGAAGTGGAAGAAGTTCTTCTACCGGCAGCTGTGCGAGCGCGCGGAAATACTGATCTGCAAGTCGCCCCATTGCGCGGAATGCAGCGACTACCTGATTTGCTTCGGTCCCGAAGAATAGCCAGCGAGACTGTGCAGCCGCGGCTTCGATGAGGCGCCGCCGCGCTGCGTAGCCGCGGCCATGGCGGCCGGCCGACCCTCAGGCTGTTCGAACTGGTACGTTGTTTGCTCGCTAAGCTAGCGCAGGCCGTCCTGATATCGAGTTGGTTTCGCGGCGACGGCCCTGGTTTCCAGTTTTTCACTGACTTACAAGGTTTTGCGTTGTCGGGCGTTATGTAGCAAAGGAAACAACGCCGAGTGGCAAATCGGACAAAATGACTGCGACCCATCCCAAACTGACGGGCAAACTGCTGATCGAAACGGCGGTCGGAAATTTTCTCGGCGACAAGCGTATCCGCTTGCTCGAGGCCGTCGACAGGCATGGCTCCATCTCGCAGGCTGCGAGGACGGTACCGCTATCCTACAAGGCGGCATGGGATGCGCTGGACGACATGAACAATCTTGCCGCCGAGCCGCTCATACGGCGATCGACGGGAGGGCGCCATGGAGGCGGCACCGAACTCACCGATTTCGGCCGGCGTCTGATCGCGTTCTATCGTGCGCTGGAGCAGGAATACCAGGTTGCTGTGGAAAGACTGTCCGGCGATCTGGAGCGCGGCGAAGCCGTCGGGGTTGCGGGTTTCCGCCTGCTCTTGAAAAGGATGTCGCTGAAGACCAGCGCGCGCAATCAGTTCGCCGGCCCCGTCGTCGGGGTAAAGCAAGGGGTCATCGATTCCGAGGTGACCATCGGCCTCGGACCCGGGCTCGAACTGGCCGCGACCGTCACGCGCGAGTCCGCGGAAAACCTGGGCCTGGCGGTGGGGCGGGACATACTGGCCTTGGTGAAAGCCTCGTCCGTCAATCTGCTTGCTGCAGACGATGGCCGCATCCCGGCGCCCAACCGTTTCCGCGGCAGGATCGCCAATTTCCACGAAGGTCCGGTGAACGCAGAGGTGACGCTCGAACTTTACGACAGTCGCCATGTCATCACTTCGGTTATCACGCATGAGAGCGCGGGGCGCCTGGGGCTCGCGATCGGTCGACCCGCGATCGCGGCGTTCGAGGCCTCCAGTGTGCTCCTGACTTCTTTTGGCTAGGGCCTGTTGACATTCAACTTAGCCAGACGAAGGTACAGACCAGATGCAAGAAGGCCATGTAACTGCGAGCAAGCTTTTCGTACCGAGTGGCAATGCGCCGAAAATGTTTGATGCGGGCGAAGAAGCGCTCGATCAGATTGCGGTCCCTGTACAGATGCGCATTGTAGGCTCTGAGTTCCTTGCGGTTGGAACGTGGCGGAATAACCGCTTGGGCGCCACTGGCCTGGATTCGCTGTACCAGAGCATCGGCGTCGTAACCCTTGTCGGCGATGACCGCGGTAGGCTGGATGTTGGCGAGCAAGTCGGTGGCGCACTCGATATCGGCGATCTGACCCGCGCTCAGAATCAGCCGCAGCGGGTTGCCCAAAGCATCCACTGCGGTATGCACTTTGGTGCTCAGCCCGCCTCGCGAGCGCCCGATCGCTTGCGGGCCTTTTTTTTAGCTGCGCCGGAGGAATGCTGGTGGGCGCGCACAATGGTGCTGTCCAGAAACGTTTCTTCAAAGTCCGCATCCTTGGCAAGCTCTGCAAACGCTCTATTCCAAACCCCGTTGACCGACCAGCGTCCGAAGCGCTTGTATGCGCTATTCCAGCGCCCAAATTCAGCTGGCAAATCGCGCCAGGGGCTGCCGGTACGCGCGATCCACAACACCGCTTCGACAAACAGCCGATTATCTTCACCTGTACGGCCTGGATCACCTGCCTTACCTGGCAACATCGGCTCCAAGCGCTTCCACTGCTCATCACGCAACCACCGACGAACCATCCTGACCTCCCGCAAATATCAGGATGTAAACAGATTCCCGCAAAAGTTAACAGCCCCTAAGCATAATATTTTGAATGTCAACAGGCCCTACTAACACTACGCGTTCACTGCCAAGTTGGCAGTTTTGCGCGATTCCGCTGCGGCGTCCTTCCCCCCGCTGGTAATACGGGGGACAAGGTCAGCCCGGGAACAGTGGTCGAGTGGTGCACCGCCTTCTA
>JBJKQX010000312.1:0-4929 GCA_046704965.1 Binataceae bacterium (SeqCode) | reverse complement strand
ACGTTACCCTATGCTCCGGGCATAGGGTAACGTCATGAAGCAGATGTGGTGCCTCGCCGCCAGCCTTCCGGAGGCTTCCGGCGAGGCGCTGATCGGCCTCTGCAGTGGAAGGTGGAGCATTGAGTGTGGAGTATCCGAAAGCAAGGCCCCATGCTTCTGCAGGGGTGCAATCCATATTAGCCACGCCGACCGGCCAGATCGCCTGTGGCCCCTCAATACCTTCACCATCACTCTTCTCACCCTCTTTGGTGCCGCCGGGGAAGCGATCGGCGCTGATCGATACCTCAAGTTGAATACCGGCAAGCGCCGCCCCCATCAGCTGTTCCGTCAGGGCGGCATGCTTCACGACCTCATTCCCAGCATGCCCCAGGGGTGGTGGAGGCCACTGATCGAGCGTTTCGTCGCAATAGCTTGGACACGGCTAATGTCATTGGCAACGCCTTTGCGACCCTCCGCCATGGAACGATCCGATAGAAGGGAAGCCGCTCGCGCAGGACCACAGTCGTCATGACCTTGAGGCGGGCCGAGGCAGCCGAGCAAATATGGCACTGTCTCGACGGTCATAACCAATTGCCGAAAACTCCTCACGGAATGAGATTCCCCGACGGACATAAGTCAGACTCGAAGCTCAAGCCGCCGTCGTTCGTTCCCGTCCGATTCTAAAGTATCACAATATCTCGCAGAAGCAGGCCACATGTCCCTCATTGGCACGTCCCCGAAGAAACTAATCCGCGCCGCCATTTCCATCGTTGCGGTGCTCGGGGCTATCGCCTATGTCGCGAGCCAAAGTAATCCCAGTCAGATCCTGGGAGTGCTCCGCCTGATTTCCGCCGACCAGATCGCTGAAGTCCTAGCCGTACTTCTGATCGGTGCTCTGCTCGCTGCCATACGCTTGAAGGTTATTGCAGCAGATATCGGCCAGCCGATCGACTTTCGGGATGCCGTTGCCGCTCTCAGTGTAGGCCAGCTCGCGGGTAACCTGTTCTTTCAAGTTGTGGGCCAGCTCATCGCACGAAGCACGCTACTCGCGCGCCGTGGTATCCCAATCTCCGCGACTGTCATTATGACCGGTTACGAGCGTGTCGCCGCACTTGCGGTATCGTTGGCCTTGGCCCTTGCTGGGGCCTGGTTCCTGTTCGGTCGAATCAGCCTTGATCTGCAGCACGGCGGAATCGATTTGCTGAAGATCATCAGCGCCGTCCTGCTCGCCACCGTTGCCGGCAGCGCCTTCGGTTGGATTTCTCTCGTCAAGCGTAAGTCGCTCTCTGAGCTTGGCGCCTGGCCACTTTTTTTTGGCCGTGCGACGCGGGTTCTCTTGATGAGCATCGGCGTTCAGCTCTCGACGCTGGGGGCCTATCTGATTTTGGCACGCGGGCTTGCACCCATGACCCCGGTCGACAACATCGCTGCCGCGGCCGTTATTGTCATGCTGGCTGCGAGTCTGCCAATCAGTCTTGCCGGCTGGGGCGTGCGTGAGGTGAGTGCAGTTCTCGCTCTCGGTGTCATCGGCCTGAGCCCAGCTAAAGCGCTCGTTGTCGCACTTGGCGTTGGTCTCTCTGCGTTAGTTGTCGTTGCAATCCTGGCCGTACTTTCGACATCAGGCGGCAACAAACCGACAGCTGGAGCTATGACCAGTCTGCGGGCCCGGGCTGGACACATCGATTACGGCGCCGCCCTGTCCTGGTTTCTGCCTCTCGCGACCGCGACGGCTATATTTTTCCAGATCCACGTACCAACGACGCACGGCGATCGACTAAACGTGAACCTTGCCGATCCCTTTGCATTGCTGGGCGGCGTCTTATTTGTGGTGTGGACTCTACGTGACCGAAAGTGGCCGACATGGCGCCTTCGCGGATTCAACAGTCACGTTCTCGCCGCGACGCTCGTTATGATTCTCGGCTTCCTGCACGGCTGGGATGTCTTCGGCTGGACCGCCTGGGCGGCGACCAACAAACTCTTCGGCTGGTTCGTGTTGTTGGGTTATGGGGCGACGGGCGCCCTCGTCATGCGCCAGGGGGATGAGGGGGGTCATCGGATATTCATCAACACCTTCTCTGCTGCTGGGATCGCAATTATTCTGATTGCGATCTTTCTCATGGCCCTCCGCATCATGGATGTCAGCCTGGCGAGCGAATTGACAGGTAGTCGCGCCACGGGATTCGCCGCGAATCCTAACGCCTTCGCCTTTCAGATTTTAATGATCACTGCCGCGCTTGTTGCCGTCGTTCCCGAGGACCGTATCGCATCGGCCGCTGCGCTGTTTGCCTTGCCGATTATCGCGGTCTTATATACTGGCTCTCGTGCCGGCATCGGCACCGAGGCCATTCTGTTGATTGCGGCTTTCGCGCTTTGCCGCTCGCTCCGCCGCTCTCTGGCGCTCGGATTTACAGCTGCAATTGTCTTTGTGTTAGCCGTTCCACTGATTGTCCACCTCAATACGGCTTTAATAGCCTTCTCCCCCAAACTCCATGGTGGAGGTCTATCTGCAACTCTCGGGTCTCTATCTGGAACTGGATACAACATGCTTGGTTCGGTGGTTGCGGGCACCGATAAGCAACATCTAGAAAGCATCTACGGCGCTCTTCGCATGTTCCAAGCGCACCCATTCTTCGGCGCCGGACTCGGCGCCTTTATGCACAATTGGATATTGGCCCACGGCACGCCGCTCGTAATCCACTCGACTCCGCTTTGGCTCTTGGCGGAATTCGGCCTAACGGGATCCGTGATCATACTCGCCCCGTTTGCGCGCATCTTCTTTCAGGAACTGCGGTCCGAGCTGCGCGTTGGCTCGCGCGACAGGACCAAAATTGTTCTTCTGCTGATTGTGCTTGCGTTCGGTATCATTTCGACTGTTCATGAGATGCTATATGAGCGCACTTTCTGGCTTCTGCTTGGCGCCTCTCTCGCGCTCTCCCGCGGTCGGAGGCGCAATTCGGAAGCCATCGCCGCCGAGCCTCATAAACCCGACCTCTTCGAGACCATCGTTATGCGGCGATAAGGGGGCTGACCTCATCGATCTTACGCCTCCCGTGGCTACGGGACACAGAAGAACGGGTAATTTGTGGGCCGAAAATACGGCATTTGTGCGCGCGCGCATTGGCGATCCTCTCACAACCTCGTCTGCCGCGAAGTTTACGTCTAACCTGGGATGGGCAGAACATCCGCACACTGCGGTAAGTGCATTATGTAGTGTGTATTTGACCGTCACTGGTTCAAGATGTTTCGGCGCCCGATTCGGCAGCCATCTTCTTGATCCGGGTTGCATTCGGTCAAAGCGGAGCCCGGATCCCGCCGCTGCGACGAGGGCTAGATCTGCCCTACGTGCCGTCGGAAGCTGTAGCAGGCCGGTGAAACCGCGTTCCAACCGCTTACTGCGGGATATCCGTGCGCGACGTTGTGGGCAAGTCGGAGACGGCCGCGCACTTCCGAGGACCTGATGGGGTGGGAAGCGGAGTTACAGCAAGCCAGATTGAGGCAGCAACAGGAAAGCGGCGCCTATTTGCCAGCTATCGCGTGGCTCCATACTGGGGTCTGCCGATGTTGAAAAAAGGTCGGGTCCGCGATGCGTGAGAAATTGCGCGGCCGCAGCGCTTAAACGCGCGAAATCCTATGAAGAGGCATTATTCTTTGTCAAAGGGTGTATCCCGTACGAAACTCTGAATTAAACCTGCGAACCAATGCGGACCGGAAATTTTCTCATAGCAAGAATTGTACAAAAATCCGATGTGTGGAGTAACTGGATTTCTTGAGCGGCGGGCAGTGACCTCGGCAGCCATCCTGTCGGAGAACGCGCGGGCCATGGCCAATCGCCTCCGACCCCGCGGTCCGGACGATGCCGGGACCTGGGTGGACGAGACGGTCGGCATCGCGTTGAGCCATCGCCGCCTATCGATCCTCGACCTTTCGCCGGCCGGGCATCAGCCGATGATCTCGGCAGGTGGCCGCTACGTCGTAAGCTTTAATGGCGAAATCTACAATTTTGGCGATCTTCGAAAGGAACTCGAATTCAAGGGGCGGCGCTTCCGCGGTCATTCCGATACCGAGGTGATGCTCGGGGCCTTCGAGACCTGGGGCGTTCTTGCCACCTTGGAACGCCTTATCGGCATGTTCGCCTTCGCGCTCTGGGACCGGGACGAGCGGGCACTCATGTTGGCGCGGGATCATCTCGGCATCAAGCCGCTCTACTGGGCTTCCATTGATGGGCTCTTTCTCTTTGCTTCTGAACTTAAGGCATTCGGCGCTCATCCCCGCTGGCAGCCGGCGATCGATCGCGACGCCGTTGCCGCCTATATGCGTTTCGGTTATGTGCCGGCTCCGCATAGCATCTGGCGCGAAGCGCGAAAGCTCGCACCGGGAACGCTGTTGACGCTCCGACCTGATGCTTCGCCAAAGGTCATCCCCTTCTGGAGCGCTGCCGAGCTCGACAATACGCCGCTTGATCTGGGGGATGACGAAGCCACAGAGGTTCTGGACCGGCTACTGCGCGACGCGGTTAATCTGCAGATGGTAGCCGACGTGCCGCTCGGCGCCTTTCTCTCCGGCGGCATTGACAGCTCCACTGTTGTCGCCTTGATGCAGGCGCAAAGCAGCCGGCCGGTGAAGACTTTTTCTATCGGCTTCAACGAAGCCGGCTACAACGAAGCGCCGCAGGCCAAGGCGGTCGCGCGCCATCTCGGCACCGATCACACGGAGCTTTACGTCACGCCGGAACAGGCGCTCGGCGTCGTGCCGCATCTCAGCGAATGGTACGACGAACCTTTCGCCGATTCCTCGCAGATCCCGACCTATCTGGTTTCGAAGCTCGCGCGCGAACACGTCACCGTGTCGCTTTCCGGCGATGGCGGCGACGAGAGCTTCGGCGGCTATAACCGGTATTTCCACGGGGATCGGCTCTGGCGCAGGACCCGCCGCATTCCCGCTGGTCTTCGC
>JBJKQX010000311.1:0-3367 GCA_046704965.1 Binataceae bacterium (SeqCode) | reverse complement strand
GCTGTGCGGTCCGATGGTTGCCAGCGCTCAACGGACGCGTGGGGCACCCGCATCGGAGAAGGGATTCGCCATCCGGAGGGCGTATTAACGCATCCTTGAAGAAGCAGGAGGCCCAAGGTGATCGCGGCTTGCCCGAAAAACAGTCGGGCCTTCATATGGGGCTCATCTCAAGAGTCAAGCCAGGTTGCGGCGCGTGGAATCCGACGTGCGATAAGATCCTGCCAAGTCAGTGGCTGGTAGTCGTATCCTGACGGTGGTTCCTTTCCCCGGCGCAGAATCCACCTTTATGGTGCCTCCGTGGAGATCCACCGCGCGAAGGGCGAGCGACAGTCCGAGTCCGGTGCCGTCTTCCTTGGTAGTAAAATAGAGCTGAAAAATATTTTCCAGAATTTCCCGCCGTATGCCTTCTCCGGTGTCTGTTATTGAGATCGTTGCGAACCCGTCACTTTGCAGCTTGCTGGCCAGGACAAGTCTGCCGCCTTTGGGCATCGCCTCGATCGCGTTCTGAACCACGTTGCGACAGGCTTCCATGAGTACGGCGCGGTCTGCCTTTAGCTTTGGGTGCGAGGGGTCGAGTCGACAACCGACCCGTATGCCCGAATCATTAACTTCGAGGGCGAGATCGCCCAGCATCACATTCACGTCGATTTCCTCGAACCGCAGACGCTCGGGGCGCATGAAACGCATCAAGGCGTCGATAGACTGACCCAGTCGGCGTATCTCGTCTCGGACCATGTGGATACGACCTTCGATGGGCCGCGAGGCCCGAACGTCCTGGCTCAGTAACTCAAGTTCGAGCGTCATTGCATTGAGCGGAGTTCGTATCTGATGCGCAACCCCCGAAATGAGACTCCCGAGCCGTGCGAGTCGCCCCGAATCCTCGACCACATTTTCCAGCTCGTGAACCCGCTTGAGGTCGCGGACTATGACAAGTACGGGGGAGCCGTGCTTACGCCCGAGGGAAAAGGCAGAAGCGAGCAGGCGGCCAGCTGATTGCTCGCCGGCTCCTATTTCCACTGCCACATCCCTCAGTTCGACGCCGGAAGCGACAGTATTTCTGACCAGGCGAACCAGGGGATGATCGTGCCCCAGGAAGTTTGCGAGTGATTTGCCGTATGCCATTCCACCGGCTGGCAGCCCAAGACGGTCGTGCGCTTCCTCGTTCGTGAACCGTACCAGCCCGTCGGAGTCGAGCAGAATCACGGCGTCGGCGATCGAGCTGAACACGTCCATGAACTGGCCGCGTTCATCTTCCCATTGAGTGCGATCGGCTCGAACCTTTTGAGCGAGCGCGTTGAATTTCTCGGCCAAAGCGCCGATCTCGTCGTGCCCGCCCACCGCGACATTTCCGCTATCGGCGCCTGAGGCCAGCCGCTCGACACCGGCGGCTATCGCTGCGACCGGACGGAGCAGGAGAGCTCCTGAAAGCAACGCGCCCAGCATGCTCACGGCGATGACAGCCGCCCCGATGAGCGCCACGTTGACGATAGTGCGAACGATATCTGCGGAAACCAGCGCAGTGGACAGCCCAACCCGGATGACCGCAAAAGGGTGGCCGTTAAGCTCCACCGGGCTTCGCATCTCGTAAACATGGTCACCCCAAAGCGGCGCAATACGAGCGGGTGGCCACCATCGCCGCTCCACCTCGGCCTTAAGAGAGGAAAAAGGCTTGGGATGAAGTCGCGCTATGTCCTTACCCTTCGTTGGTACTCCCGCCACGAAGTGCCCGTCGAGGGTTTCGACCCGCGCATAAACCACGCCTTTGCCGAAAGCCTGCGAGGACGCCAGAAGCGCTGTCAGACCCGGGTCCTTGCGCAGCGTCTGAATCGGATTGCCCTTTGAGTTGGCCAATGCCGTGCGGATTTGTTCGAATGTCTGGCTGGTAAAAGTGGACCCGAACTCGTGCAGGGTGTTAACCATTGCCCCTGCAGAATGATCAACCTCCGCGGCACTCACCGCGATGACTGCTCCCACCAGTAGCGGGATAAAGATTGCTGCCATTTTAGCGCGCAGGCCCATGTGGTAGTGAACAGTCCAGCTGTGAACTTAATCTTTAACCTTACGGGTTGCCCTCGGAATAACGCTCCAACTTGTTGTAAAGAGTTCTCGGGCTGATCCCCAGGATCTGCGCTGCCTTGATCCGGTTGCCGCCGACTCTTTGAAGGGTCTTTAGAATCAGTTCACGCTCCACTTCCCGCAGCGGCGTTCCGACAGAGATTCCCGACGGAGCGTCCCTCTCTCTCTCTCCACGTGCACTGTCGTGTCTGGGCTCGGGCGGCAGATCCTCAACGCCGATCAGCGGGCCGCGGCTCACAATGACCGCGCGCTCGATTATGTTGCGCAACTCCCTGACATTGCCGGGCCAGGAGCGGGTCTTCAGCGCTTCCAGGCACTCGTCGCTGGCGCCGAGCACCGTTTTGCCGTTAGTCCGGGCGAATTGACGGATGAAGAGGTCGACCAGTGGTGGTATATCCTCGATGCGTTTCGAAAGTGGCGGGAGATCGATAGTGAAAACCGCGAGGCGATAATATAGATCGTCGCGTAGGCGCCCTTCGCGAAGGGCCTCGGTGAGCGATCGGTTGGTTGCCGCAATCACTCGGACGTCCAGCTCAACGTTCGAGGTGCCGCCCAGACGTCTCAATCGGCGCTCCTCGATGACACGAAGCAACTTTGCCTGCAACTCAGGCTTCATCTCGGTGATCTCGTCGAGGAGGAGCGTGCCGCCATTGGCGAGTTCGAAACATCCGGCCCGCCGATGATCCGCGCCGGTAAAGGCGCCGCGTTCGTGACCGAACAGTTCGCTCTCCATCAGAGTCTCGGGCAGAGCTGCACAGTTGATTGCAACGTATGGCCCATTGCGCCGCGGCGAAAGCTCATGCAGCGTCCGGGCCACCATCTCTTTGCCCGTTCCGCTATCGCCCCGAATAATCACTGAAGCGGAGCTGGGTGCTGCCTGCTCGACGAGTGCCATCACCCGGCGCATCGCAAGCGACCGACCAATCATAGAACCGAGCTCGCCGGTTTCCATAAGCCTGAGTCTGAGACGCTCGTTTTCCTCGCTTGTGTTGAGATGCCTGGTCAGGTTGGCGAGCATCTGACGAAGCCTGACGGGATCGACTGGCTTGCGCATGTAATCGTAGGCGCCAAGCTTGATGCACCTCACCGCGTCAGGAATCTCGCCTTCGCCGGAGATTATGATAGTTGTGAGCGGCAGCCCTTTCCGCTGTATGTCATCAAGTACGCTGATTCCGTCGCGTCCAGGCAATTTGAGATCGAGCAGGAGAATGTGAGGCTCGAACTCGTGAATCAGGTCGAGGACCTTGGTGCCGTCCTCTGCGGCTTGAACCTGATAGCCCCACGATGAGAT
>JBJKQX010000310.1:0-8234 GCA_046704965.1 Binataceae bacterium (SeqCode) | reverse complement strand
GAGGAAAGACTGCAGAAATAAAAAAGGTCCGGATCCGCCAACTCGAGCGTGGCCAGGGCTTCGTGCCTAGCCCGTTTGCGAATTACGTAAAGTTTGCGTTCGAGGGCGGCGCGATCCTCGATACCCTCGCCGCGTTCTATGAATACCTGACGAATCACCGGCATCACGCGCCGCGCCACGTCGCCACATGCGTTGACGATAACCGGAACGTCGCGCCATCCGAGCAGCTTTTGTCCTTCCTCGCGAACCACGCGCTCGACGATCGCCTCGGCCGCCGCGCGCTTGGTGGCGTCGCACGGCAGGAACATCATCCCCACTCCGTATTCGCCGCGTTCGGGAAGCTTGAAGCCAAGTTTTTCGGCCTCGCGGCTGAAGAATTCGTGCGGAATCTGAAGAAGGATCCCGGCACCGTCACCGGTGTTCGGATCGGAGCCAACGGCGCCGCGATGGGTCAGGTTGTTAAGGATCTCGATGCCCTTGAGCACAATGTCGTGCGAGCGAATGCCCTTGATGTTGACGACAAAGCCAACACCGCACGCGTCGCGCTCAAACTCCGGCAGATAGAGACCTTGGGCTTCGGGTATGCTGCTCCGATCACGCATCGTCACACTCTCTTGTTGGAATCAGCGGAAACCGCCCTGGCCGTGCGATGGCGGCGTCCGTTGCCCAAGGATTCGAGATGAGTTGCCGTGGGCACGGCGATTGTCGAACGCTCCGTATGCGTCGAAAGCACTACCATCGTTTCCGTTCGCGTCACTCCCTCAATCGAGCGAATAGTGCTTATAAGTCGCTCAAGCGATGAAGTATTTTCTGTCTTGATCTTGAGAAGAACCGTATGTTGACCGGTCACGTGATGGCATTCCATCACGTCCTCCAGCGCATCGATGGTCTCCTCGAAGACGCCTATCGTCCTTGGATGAGTGATTGAAACGCCAATAAAAGCCGTTACGTCCTTGCCGAGAGTGCGCGCGTCAATTGAAGCGTGATAGCCCGCTATAATGCTGCTATCTTCCAGCTTCTTTATTCGGTCGATGACCGAAGGCGAAGAAAGACCGACCTGTTCCCCCAGCTTCACCAAGGAAATCCGGCCCTGCTCCTGGATGATGCTCAAAATCTGAAGATCGATTGAATCGAGCTCGATCGCTTCAGTTCTTAATTTCATAAGGAAAACCGCCAACGAGTCCGACAAACCTATTTCGACAATCCGGTAAAGTCAAGGGAATCTTAGGACTATCGCTCGCACTGGCGAATTAAAAAAGGTCGATCTCCGGATTTTCCATTCTTAAACGGGCCCGACATCTTTCGCGCGGCAGGTTTTATTAGATTATCACATACAAGGCCTTGTGTTGTAGTAAATCAACTAATAATTCCCCGCCGGACACGACTGCGGCGGCCAAAGCCACAAACCCTGCCCGGTTTGACGAATACCTGAAACGAAACGGCCTGATACCCGACGGAATCAGGCCGCTCCGTCAACAAACCCGGACGTTATTCGCCCTTGAATTCCGCCGGCCGCTTCTCAACAAACGACTTGGCACCTTCGATATGGTCCTTCGAAGTCAGCATCAGATGCTGCCCGTGACGCTGGTAGTCGTAGAAGTACGGCAGGTTAAGGTTCAGGCCGACTCGCAGGGCCTCCTTGGCCAGGCGCTGCGCAAGCGGAGCCTGCTGCGCCAGTTTGCCGGCAAATGCCATCGCGGCCTCGCCAAGCTGCTCGTGAGGGACGACCTTGTTCACCATCCCGATTCGTTCGGCGTGGTTCGCGTCGATTATGTCGCCGGTCAGTATCAGTTCGTACGCGCGAGCGAGTCCCACCAAACGGGGCAGGACCAGCAATCCACCGGCTTCGGGAATCAATCCGCGCCGGATAAACAGCTCACCGAAACGCGCCTGGTCCGAGCAAACCCGCATGTCGCACATCAGGGCGATATCGCAGCCGTAGCCCACAGCCGCTCCGTTCACGGCGGCGATGGTGGGCTTCGGGTACGTGATTAGAAAATCGAGCGCGACAGGCTCATGAGTGCGCCACTCCTCGACCTCGGTTCGCTTGGACGGCTTCGCGTCGCGAAACTCGGGATTGAGAAAAATCTCCTTGACGTCATCGCCCGCGCAAAAGGCACGCCCCGCACCTGTCAGCACCACGACCCGTATCGAGTCGTCGCGTTCGGCGTCGCGCAGCGCATCCGCCATCTCGTTGTAACTCTTGATCGTGCACGCGTTCATCGCCTGCGGACGGTTGATGGTAACCGTCGCGACGGCGTCCTTCTTCTCGTAAAGGATATCGCTGTAAGCCATCCGGTAACTCCCTGAGCGGGCTGCAAGGTCGCTCTGCGTTTTGATTTTTCACCTATCGCAGAGAGTGAAAAGGAACGTCAAGCGCGCCAGGCTTCAGCGGGATCCACTCGCTCGTCGAACCTCATTGCGACTTCCATTCGCCCGTTCCGGATTTGCGCGGCGGACCTGGCGAGGAGTTTCACCCGCGACAACGTGGAAAGGCGCCGGGAGAAGTGGCTTCTCTCCCGGCGCCGCATTGCGCGTGATTCGAGCTCCCGCTCGCCGAGTCAGCTGACTCGCCCCTCCCTCCTTTCTACCGTCGGCGAAATAGCAGCCAGGCTGCCGCCGCGGCGGCTCCTATCGTGACAGGGATCGGCGGAGCCTTGAAAAGCATCGCCTTTATAATCGCCGCGGTAGCGGTAGAACCCACGATCAGGGCTCCGTAACGCGCGTCAGTCATGACTTCTTTCCTCCTAGTCGACGAAGCTTGAGCTTGGTGAAGTCGGGCCGCCAGATACGTTTGGTCTCGCGCTGCTTGTCAATCGCGAGCAACTGGCGCGCCAGCGCCCGCTGCCCCTCATCCTCGGAAAGATCCATCGCGATATCCAACTCGGTTCTGGCCAGCGTGGGCACTCCGACCCGCATGTAAAGCTGCGCCATCCTGAAGTGAGCGTAAAAGTTACGGGGTTCCAGCTCGATCGCGTTCTTGAGTGCCGTGGTTGCCTCACCAATCTCCAGGGCACGCGTCGCCGCGATTCCGAGCGCAAGCCATGCACGGGCCGAACCCGGCGCTAGATCGGCGGCCTGGCGAAGAAGTCCTATCGCCTCCTCGATCCGCTCGCGTTCCAGAGCTTCGATACCGCGGCTCAGGGCCGCATCCGCGTCGCGGACGATGGGTATCGGGCGTTTCGAACTCATCGTGGAACTGGTTTCCCCGTAACTGTTCATCGTCTCTTCCTCGAACTACTTACTTCGTGAACAGGCTTTTGCCGGGCTTTATGATCTGCAGTACTGCGAATGCCACAACAAATACTATTCCGAATATAATCTGACCTACCATTGCACTTGTCTCCTATTCGGCCGCACCGATGTCGACGCCTGAAGCGCCCAGTCCGGCGGTGACCAACTGGAATTCGGGGTAGCCGACCGCGCCCATTTCGGGCAGGTCGAGACCTTCAAGCTCGGCCTCCGCACTGACACGCTGGCCCACGACAACGTCCACGGCCCAGTTGAAGATGTACGAGAGGGTGAACACGATACCGACCAGCGTGGCGCATCCGATCAGCTGCGCAACGAGCTGGCTCGGATCTCCGTAGAACAGGCCTCGAACGCCGCCGTCCACGCCGTTCCATCCCAGGCCGTAGGTGCCGTCTGAGAACAGTCCCACCGAGATAACACCCCACAGGCCGCATACGCCATGGACCGAGATGGCACCAACGGGATCGTCAACGCGCATGATGCGTTCGATGTATTCGACGCTCAGGCACACAATCACACCCGCTACGAAGCCGATTATCACGGCGCCCACGGTGTTGACGAACGCGCTTGGGGCGGTAATCGCGACCAGACCCGCCAGCAGGCCGTTTCCGGACATCGACGCGTCAGGCTTTCCGTAACGCATCCACATATAGAGGAGCGCGCCGAACGACCCGGTTGCACCCGCAAGCATCGTGTTGGTTGCGATCACGCCGATGCGCAGGTTGCCGGCGCCCGAGGCTCCCAGCGTGCTGCCCGGATTGAAGCCGAACCATCCGAAAGCCAGGATGAAGCACCCGATAAGAACCATCGTGATGTCGTGGCCTGGAATCGGATTCGCAGATCCGTCGCGGTTGTACTTGCCGATACGTGGTCCGATTATCATGCCGACGGCAAGCGCAGTCATACCGCCCACCGCGTGCACAACGCCCGAGCCGGCAAAGTCGCAGTAGCCATGCCCGATGTGGTAGTTGGTGCCGAGCGCCGACAGCCATCCGCCACCCCACGCCCAGTTGCCGTAGAGCGGGTAGGTGATTGCGCCCAGTGCGAAGGTCGATATCGCGAACGCCGCGAACTTCCATCGCTCGGCCGCAGCGCCGGTAACGATAGTCGTGGCGGTGTCCATGAAGACCATCTGGAACAGGAACATCACCATGACGCCGACGTCATAGGTGTGTCCGCTCAGGAAGAATCCCTTGAGGCCGAACAGTCCCCATGACTGCCCGAGCACATGGATCGCATACTCATGGTTGAGCGAGTTGAGTCCGCCCAGGTTGGTGATTCCGGCAGCGCCGCCCTCCTGGATGGCAAAACCCATTACCCAGTACGCAAACAGGCCGAACCCATACACCATGAAGTTCATCATCATGGTGTGGCTCGCGTTCTTCGCGCGGCAAAGTCCGGTCTCGACCGCGGCGAAACCGGCCTGCATGAACATGACCAGGTAGCCGGTTACGAGCGTCCATACGAAGTTAATCGCGATTCGGTTCTGACCGACCATGTTTACGAGGTCGGTCAGCGTCAGTCCTTTTTTTGGGTTGCTGACCACGATGTCATTCACGGTACCCGTGATATTGCCGCCCGGATCGCCTTTGGCGAGTTCAGCGGTACTGGGACCTTTTATCGCAGCCAGGTCAGCGTTGATCGCCTGTGTGGTCACGGCGGCCGTAGGGGACGCAGCGGGTTGCTGCGCACTCGCCACCGCCGGAATCACTGCGGAAGCAATCCACAGCGCAACCAGCATCAGGCTCACTCGTCGTCGTAGCTTCATAATTCGTGCGAGCATCTGTCCGTTCTCCAAAGCCGTCATTTCTTCCAAATCGCTTCAGCCAAATGGGCGCGGTTCAAAATCCCGACCACTCCTCCGATCGAGACCGCCAAACCCACGATCGTTAAAATGAACTGTCCAGCGGTGCTGTGGATCGTCACGCTGCTGACCGCTATCACCCAGCCGAGCACGACCACGATGAGCCCGATTATCTTCATGATTAATTCCCTCTTTTTGTGTTCGATTGCCGAACCGCCCTCGCCTCAAGCATGAGATCGGCAAGTGTTCATCGCGTTGTCAGGCGGGGTTCTTCTCCTCTTGCCTCAGGGTGTAAAAACCCACCAGCGAGGCCACCAGCAGGATCGCCCCGACAACCGAGAAAAACGCTCCCATGTAGACGAGCCCTGCAGGCAGGAACGTGAATCCCAAGAGGAAGATGAACAGATACCAACCTTGTTTACTGTTTGCTCCCATCGCGCGTCTCCTTTGAGCCCCGCAGCGTCTGGGCCGGCGCGCGATAATGACGGGCGACGGCGCTTTGTCCCGGGGCGACGCGCCTTAGAGCAACGCCGATGCCATAGGAAATGGGCCGGTTTAGGGGAGCAAATCGCGGGATCGATGCTTGGGGAACGAGCACCCGCCCGATCAACAGTCATCAGGGGACGGGTCTGGATGCCTTGTAAGTCGGCGCTGCGGCGCGCCTCAGGATTTGCGAGACAAGGAGCGGGGAATTCCGAGCGCAACCATCAGAAGGGGACTCTTGCCTGCGGCGTGCGGACCGAAAAATGTCGTCGTGTCGTCGTCGTAAAAGGTCAGACCGGTGGCGCCGTGACCCAGCGAGTACGCGGCCAGGTAGGCTCGGCCACCCAGAAGACCGGCTTCGAGATGAGCGTCGCGGTAGCCCCGATTTCCAAGTGAGCCGAGAGCCCGCTCCAGGTCGGCCATGAAAACTATCAGCGCTGAGCAGTCGTAACCGAGCGGCTGCTCAAGACATAGGTATCCGGCTTCACCGCGAAACTCACCCTTCTTCAAAAGCTCCAGCGTTCCGGCATCGCGTCGATAGTAGTAGGCACCGGACTCGAGACCCTCGACCGCATTCACGATCAGATAGACCTCGGTCAGGGCCGGGAAATCGGCGCGTGGATGGCTACCGGTAGCGGCTAGGATGGCGGCGAGTGCGTCGGCTCCGATCGCTTCCTGGGCAAAGGCGCGTGTCGAGCCGCGCCTCAGGATCGTGTCGCCGAGGCTCATCGCACTTTCCGCGTCGATCGGTTCCAAACTGAAGATCGCACCGTCGCTCGACGCGCGGGTGGCCGCCGGAAGCCTGCTGTCGGCGATTCGAGCCGCTTCCTGCTGGCTTTCGAGCCGCGACTCGCGATGAATCTTCACTAGGTCGTCGTAGACGACCTCTTCACTCGACAGCGGTACCGACTCAACCTCAAGCGCCGCCATCGCGGGCGAGGAGCCGCGCGCGTTCGAAGCACGACCGATAGGAACCAGGCACATGATTCCCTCGCGTTCCCCGTCGACACCGATCAGTTTCTCGATTTCGGCATCGGCAAATGCCGTCACGAGTTCCGCTGGAAGACCTTCGGCCGCTGCCGCCGCATACGCGTTCGCGAGTATCGTTCCGGTGTCCCAGAAGCAGTAGCGGTATGCTCTCGCACGGTATTTCCACGCGCTGCGCCAGAAAATTGCGCTCATGACCAGCACGGCCCGCGCCTCGGCAATCGACGGACGCCCCGCGGCCGCCCGTGCAATCGTATCGCGCCAGTCGCCACGGCGAAGCCCGACAAACCGCAACTCGGCCGGCGAGAAATGATAGAGCCCTGTCTCGAGACCGTCCACTTCAGCCGCCGCAACGTAGATCTCGATCGGATAGAGCGCACCGGCCGAGGCTGCGGCGCGAAAATGGTAATCCTCACCGGCGACCCGCTTGCGACGGGTCAGACCGTCGGCGCAAAACAGGAGCCGCGTCAGCGTCGGAAGATCCAGTTCGGCCCGCGAGGCAGGGTCGGCGCCGGCGGTGATCATTTCGAGCGCGGGTTTGCCCGACAAATCGAGATCGCGCGGCAGGTTGATCGCTCCGGCCTCGGGATAAATCTTGTACGGTAGCGGGCGATTATCCCAATCAAGATAATGGGGCGAGGTGCGAACGCTGGTGTAGGAATGCTTGGTAACGTCGTGGAAGAAGCGCGCAGCCTCGATGTAATCGTTGCCCAATTTCACCACCCGATGCCGCCACGCGAACTGCGCGCTCTGACGCCGGTGCCACTGCCGATACCGGCGGCCCGGCTGCGCGCTCGATGCGGCGTGTGCTATAGCGACGTCGCGCCGGTAGCGACGCACGCGTGAATGGTATCACGATGCGATGGCGTCGTCTGCGAGGATCTCAAGCGAGAGGTCAGGGAAGACTCGCCATACGATGGAGCGGCTGGCGTGTTCTTCCGTTGACGCTCTTATGTTTCGACGAGATTCAACTTTGACGCGGGACGTTACCTTAGGCGCACACGGCAAGCCCGACTGGAGAAATGGTTCCGATGGCGACGGAAGCTGCGGTGACGGAATCGATGATAATAGACGCGGACGGACACATCCTCGAACCGCCCGACCTGTGGGAAAAGTATCTCGAACCCAGGTATCGCGACCGCGCGCTTCGTATTCGCGTCGCGGAGGACGGCTACGAATACCTTGAGATAGACCGCAAGCGCTCCAAACTTACGCGTTCGCGCACGCTGGGAGACCTCGGCGGGATGGGTCGCGACGTCGAACGGACCAGAATGATCCGCGAGAAGGCGCTGAGCGGAAAGCTGACGCCTCGCGACCTGATAGGGATACGGCCCAAACCTGATGAGACGTATCTCAAGGGTGCCGCGTTCGGAACCATGAACATGAAGGAGCGCCTTGAGCTTCTCGACCGCGAGGGCGTATCAAAGGCTCTGCTCTATCCCACGCTCGGTCTGCTGTGGGAAGCGGAACTGTTCGACGAAGAACTCACCCTCGCCTACTGCCGTGCCTACAACCGATGGATTGCCGACTTCTGTCGCGACTCCGGCGGCAGGCTGCTGCCGATAGCGCATCTTTCGCTCGCCGATCCGATGGGCGCCGCCGAAGAGCTGGAACGCGCGGTTAAGGACGGATGCAGAGGCGCGTTCGTATGTCCCTTCACGATAACTCGCAAGCCTCACGGCCATCCCGACCACGATCCGGTTTTCGC
>JBJKQX010000309.1:0-4508 GCA_046704965.1 Binataceae bacterium (SeqCode) | reverse complement strand
GATTCAACGGTAGCGCGATCGCGGCCGCGCCGTCGGGTCGATTCGCGCCGCTCAACATCAACCGGTTGAACCTTATCTTTGTGCCGAGCGCCGATAAGAATGCCGCCACCGGGGTGATGACACCACGCGGCCTGCAACGCTCGCTGCGGATGGCGTCGTGGCTGGAAAAAATCATGGTCAGCGTCGGCGATATACACGCGGTTGCCCCGACGACCGCCCACCTGGGTCCGCCTGATGCTTACAACCTGACCTCGTTGGAAACCGTCGAGCAACTGGCGCTGGAATATGACGCGCCCATAGACGCTTCCGCGCCCGCTGAATGCGCCTCGCCGTGCCGTAGTCAGGGCCTCGATGCGACCGACGTCGGCAATCCCAATGGCGTCAACGAAAAACTCGTCGAGCGCATCATCGCCCGGGCCCGGCTCGGTGCAACCGGCAATCATGTCTTTTCGATGCCGGCCGCGCTGCTCAACAATCTGCTCGGATACGTCAACGCGGAAGAAAAATATCACCTCAAGATTCCTCCGCTTAACCCGGACGAGCACAACACTGTCTACGTAATCTCGATCGATCGTGCGAACCATGCCGTCTTCCGCTCTTACAGGTTTCCGATCGATCCGCCTTCCACTTATCCGCATATGCGGCTGAAGCAGGCGGCCACATGCCTGCAGAAGCCGGTTACCATAAGCACGAAGGCGATGGGTCTTAAGCCGGTGGCAGGCATCAACACGGACGAGAAAGTCTATTTCGTTCGTCACGTCGAAGCGCATCCCAACAACCAGTTCGAAAACGGCAATTACGTATGTCAGGGGCAGTGGCGTGCGCTGGGTACGGCGAGAATCCTGTATCGCAAAATAACGGCGTCGAGCGGCGGCCATTTGCCGCGCAATTTTCAGGTCTATGGTCCCGACCCGTCCTACACTGTTAGTCCGTATCGCAATTCATACGTTCGCGCGGCGCTGACTGTTTACCCGTTCGCGATCGCCTACGGTCAGCCGATGCATCTGATGGCGGGCATATCGTGGAAAGAATGGAGCAGCGAGGAACGCAGCGCTATCCATTTCTTCTTCACGCATCATTCAGCGAAAGGCCACGGCCCGAACTTCAGTGGCAGTACGTTGTTGATCGGCTGGGAGCACGACAACATCGAAGAGATCGTCCGATATCTGCTCGAAAACTACTATCAGCCGACGGGACCGACCAACGTCGCGCGACTTCCGCTATGGAATGGCAACGATTACGACACGATCTGGGTTCTGTCCCTGGATGCGAAGGGCAACCTGACGTTCCGCAACGAATGTGAGGGCGTAGCAAGCGAAACTCTGCCGACCTATTGCCCGAAATTCTAGATGTTTTGGCGCGAAACCTCGCGCGTCCGGAGGCCGTGCGGACCGCATCTCGAAAAGAAAGCGACACAAGGCATGCGTAGCTGACTTTTGTCATATCGAAGGCAAATCCAAGGCGAAATCACTTATTAACAGACTGTTGGGAATCGATTTCGCGCAGGTTAGATCTCCTCTCCGGTCTCTGTTAAAGATCCACCGCGGCGAGTCATTCGAAGAGGCCGTGATTTCAGCTCCTCGAATGCGGGTGGTTGTGGGAAGGTCGGCCTTGCTTGAGTAAATCATCGTCTGCGTGGCAAAGAGGCGATTGGAACATGACCACAAGGGTCTTCAACGTATTATTCCTTTGTATCGGCAATTCCGCGCGCAGCATCATGGCGGAATCGCTCGTGAACCGCTACGGCGCCGGACGTTTCAGAGCCTTTAGCGCGGGCGTCAGACCCAGCGGGGAAATCCATCCGTTTACCGTCGACATACTTAAAGATCGCGGACTTCCGACCGAGTCGCTTCGAAACAAGCATTGGAGCGAATTCGTCGCGCCTGAGGCCCCGCGGATGGATTTCGTAATCAGCGTATGCGAGCTGCCTCCGCCCGAGGTCTGGCTGAACTGGCCGGGCGATCCGGTCAGGGCGCATTGGCGCATAGCGGACCCTGCCGGCGCCGGTGAAAGCCTCCGCGAGCAGCATCGCGCTTTCGAGCGCGCCTTGCGTGAGCTTGAAAACCGCGTGAGGCTGTTTCTGCTCTTGCGCCACGACGCTGAACCGCGGTCGTCGGAGATGATGCAATCCTACGGGCCGCCTCCCGCGTAAACCGGCATCAGCACAGCGAGTTTCCTGCGAGTTCCTCGACTGACCGGTGATTGAGTCCACCGGACAGTCGAGTAGCGCGCATCCGCCGCGGTTTGTTTCCACTCATGGCGATCGCGATTTGCCTCGTGGCGCATGACGCTTGCGTCTGACCTGGCTGTTGCGCGACAGGTGAAACCGCATCATTCGGCTGATTGCAAAAAACAGTTAGTAAGGAGATTCGATCCTTCGCTATTGTATCCCGACCGATAGCGCTGACGGTCGAACTGCGCGGATTACGCGAGGGTGCGACGCGCGCATGGCGGAACGAACCGCTTAATCGACCAGTGTAAAGCGCGGACGCGCGGGGCTCGCGGCGAGAACCAGGGATACACTGAAGATCATTATTGAGAGACGCGATGGAATTCGAATTAAGCGAAGAGCATCGGATGCTCAAAGATTTGGTCGCGCGCTTTGTTGACGACGAAATGATGCCGCTCGAGAAAGCCGTGCTCGAGCGGGAGGCGTCGGGCCAGGGCGCAATCATAACCGAGGAGGAGAAAAAGGTCCTCGACGACAGATCCCGCGAATTGGGCCTCTGGGGTCTCGACGCCCCGGCAGACGTCGGCGGTTCGGATCTTCCGGTTGTCGCCATGATTGGCGTCGAAGAAGAAATCGGCAAGACGGTGACGCCGTACGTATTGCCGCCCGATTCGCCCAATCTGCGGATGCTGATGGCCACGGTCAACGAGGAGCAGCGGCAGCGTTATCTTGAGCCCTATGTCAGTGGCAAGGCGATTTCCGCAATCGGGATTTCCGAACCGGGCGCAGGCGCCGATCCCGCCGCGATGACGACGCGCGCCGTGCGCGAAGGCGATGAGTGGGTCATCAATGGCCGCAAGATCTGGGTCAGCCGCGCAGCCGAAGCCGATTTCACCATCCTGATGGCGGTGACGGACCGTGAGAAAGGAGCCTCCCGCGGTGGCATCTCCGCATTCCTGATTGATAGAGGTACGCCGGGATTCAACGTGGTCCGTCGCATCCCGATGATCGGCGGCGCCTTTACCTACGAAATCGCGCTCGAAGACTGCCGCGTGCCCACCTCCGCGCTCCTGGGCAAGCAGGGTGAGGGGTTCGCGCCGATGCAGCTGCGGCTTGGGACGCGACGGGTTCAGATGGCCTCGTGGTGCGTCGGCTTGTCTCAGCGGGCGCTCGACATGATCTGCGACTACGTTCCGCAGCGTCGCACTTTCGGAACGCCACTCTCTGAACGTCAGGCGATCCAGTGGTGGATCGCAGACGCGGTAACCAGGATTCATGCTTGCCGCCTGATGACCTATGACGCGGCGTGGAAAATCGACCAAAAGCGCGACGTACGAAGCGAGATGTCGATGATCAAGGTCTTTGGCACCGAGATGGCATGGGAAATCATCGACCGTGCGATGCAAACGTTCGGCGCGATGGGGATGACCAAGGAACTGCCGCTTCAATTGATGGCGAGTCAGGTCCGCACCATGCGCATCTACGAGGGCCCCTCGGAAGTTCATCGCTGGGTGGTCGCCAGAAATCTGCTTCGCCGCTGATGCAGTTTGAAAAAGCAGAAGAGCAGGCTTCGCGGCGCCGCGACTGATCGTCGGACGAGGTAATCATGTCCATACTCACACGAGACGGTGTTGGTATTTACTACGAGGTTCACGGCAAAGGTCCTGCGATCCTCCTCACGCATGGCTATTCAGCGACTTCCGATATGTGGCGCCCGCAGATAGAGGAGTTGTCGCGGGACCATACGCTTGTGCTATGGGACATGCGCGGGCATGGGAAGAGCGACTATCCCGAAGACCCCGCGCTATATTCCGAAGCGGCCACGGTCGCGGACATGGCCGCTATTCTCGACGAGGTCGGCGCCGATCGCGCGATCGTCGGCGGACTCTCGCTCGGGGGTTACATGTCGCTCGCGTTCAACGTTGCGTTTCCGCGGCGGGTGCGCGCGCTCCTCATCATCGATACCGGTCCGGGCTTCAAAAACGACGCCGCGCGTGAGCAGTGGAACGCCACGGCCCGCGCTACCGCCGACCAGCTTCGCGAGAAAGGCCTTGCCTATTTGCAGGAGCAAAGCCCGGAACGCGCCACCAGCATCCATCGCTCGGCGGACGGTCTGGTCAAGGCCGCGCTCGGGATGCTCACCCAGCACGACGCGCGGGTCATTAATTCTCTGCCGCAAATCGAAGTTCCTGCGTTGGTTGTCGTCGGTTCGAACGACGAGCCCTTTCTGAACGCGTCTGACTACATGGCGAACAAGATCCCCGATGCGCGCAAGGTCGTGATTCCCGACGCCGGTCATGCTTCCAACATCGACCAGCCGGAAATCTTCAATCGCGCG
>JBJKQX010000308.1:0-5427 GCA_046704965.1 Binataceae bacterium (SeqCode) | reverse complement strand
GTCGTGCCGGCCCTGGCGCTCGCCTATCTGGCGCGCGAGCGCCCGTCGCGGACGACAGTATCGAGCACGCTCGCTTTTCGCGCCCTGCACAGCGTTCGCCGTGAACGATTCGGTGGCCGACCGCGTTTCGATTGGACGTTCTTCCTCGAACTTCTTGTACTTATCCTCGCGGTACTCGCGTTGGCCGGACCCTACTTAATCAAGCACGAGCACCCTATCGCGGTGGTGCTGGACAATTCGGCCGCGATGCAGGCGCGGACCACGTCGGGCCAGACCCGTTTCGACAAAGCTCGCAGCGAACTATCGACGATGCTCGCGGACGAACAGGCTGACTCCGCGGTCGCATTCTTCCTGACTTCGCCGTCGCCCCATCGAATCGACGCCACAAAGCAGCTCAGCCTGTCGGGCGCACGCGTCGCGGTTCGCGAGGCAAAGACGACCGACGCACCCGACGATTCCGCAGCGATCGCGAATCTGCTGACCGATCTTTCCTCGTCGGGTCACTATTCGAAGGTAATTTTTGCGGGAGCAACCGCCCTCGCGCCGCCGGTTCCACCCGGAATCAACGCCATCACGGTCGGCCAGCCGATCGACAACTTCGCAATCGGATCGTTCACGCTCCGGCGCGAATCCTTCGGCGCGCGCGCGCTTCACGCGCGGCTCACGGTGGCAAACTTCAGCACCAAGCCACGCACAGTCGAAGTCACTATCAGCGGCGACGGCAAGCAGCTCGGCACCGTAAAATCCGACCTCGAGCCGGGGCAGACCGGAGTAGTCGAATTCCATTCGCTGGCGCCGGCCAAGGTTTACACCGCCAGGCTTTCTCCGTCCGATGGCTTTCCGCTCGACAACGTGGCCTACGCGACTTCCGGCTCCATCAGGTCGGTCTCGATCCTGTTCGTCAGCCCCAAGCCCGCCGACGCCGAGGGGCTGGCTTCGATTCCGGGCGTTTCGGTCACCACCGTCGCGCCCAATTCTTATTCGCCCAATGAACTCGCCAAAGCCGATCTTGCGATTTTCGAGTACGCAGTGCCCAAGGAGATGCCGTCGGTCAATTCGCTGCTGGTGATGCCGCCGCCAGGCGACCCGGTTTTCGATTTTCAAGCGACACCGGTAAGCGCTGCGCAAATAGCCAGTTGGAGGAAGACCGATCCGCTCACCTACGCGGTCAATTTCCGCCTGCTCAACGTGCGCGCGGGTGAGGCCTTCGGGGTTCATCCATGGATGGAGCCGGTGGTCGACGGACGCCGGGGTGCGCTGGTACTGCGCGGCGAGCGCCAGGGGCATCGCTTCATCGCAACCGGTTTCAACCTGTTCCCGTACCTGGGACGCAAGAATCTCCCGATGTCCGTTCTGACGCTTAACATCCTCGGCTATCTTTCCGGCGTCGGGGCAAACTCGAGCGGCTACCGAACCGGACAGCCATGGTTCGTCCCGGCCGGCATCCGGACTGTCGTGCTGCCGTCGGGAAAGAGCGTCGAAACCAAACCCGGCACGCTTTTCGACCAGGTCGGCTCGCAGGGCGTTTATAAACTGCTCGGTCCGGGTGGAAGCACTACTTTTCGCGCGGTTAACTTCTCGGACCTTGCCGCTTCGGACTTCGCATCCACACCGCCGATCAAAATACAAACCCCGGCAGCCGCTTCGGCGACGCGAACTATCACCGCGAAGGTACCTCTGAGCCATTATCTTTTCCTGGCCATCCTCGCGCTGCTGATGCTTGAGGGGTTGGTCATCTATCGCCGGCGCAGGCGGGTTGTCGAGGGTTAGGCAGAGTTGAATTTCGCTGATCTCATCGCCGGCGTTACCCTCGCGCGCCCATGGGCAATCTATCTGTTCGCGCTGCCCGCGGTGCTGCTGCTGTGGTCGCTCGTCAATCTGCGCTCGTTCAGAGGAATTTTCGCGCCGCTGATGCGGGCGCTTGTGCTCGCGTTGTTCATCCTGGCGCTTGCCGGTCCTGAAAAAATAATGACTTCGACGGGCGCAACCCGCCCTGTCCTGTTGGACGCCTCGGCCAGTATCACGACCGCGATGCGTGGATGGGACGTTGGCCTGATGCGCGACGGCTTGAAGCTTCGCCCGAGTGACCCGGCGATAATCTTCGCGTCCAAGTCGATGCGCTCGACCGTGGGCAAGGCGAGCACGATGCTCACGAACGCGGACGGATGCGCCCGCTGTAACCCCGATGCGACCGACATCGCCGGCGCCCTCGAAAGTCTGGCTGCGGAACCTTCAGCTCACGGCGGTCCCGCAATCCTGGTTACCGACGGATGGCAGAATCGGGGCGATATCCAACGCGCGCTCTCGGCCTTGCGCGCGGCCGATATACGCCTGTTCGTCTTTACGCCGCCAGGACCGGGTTCGGTCGCGGATGTCGCGATGCGCGAACTGTCCCTGCCGCCAGCGATGTCGAAGGCCGCATCCTTCGACCTTGGCGTCACGATGGACAACCTGAACGACAAGCCGGCCTCGGGCACTATCAACGTTTATCGCGACGGCAATCTGATAAACAGCCGCAAGGTCACACTGCAGCCGGGACGCGAGCGTTTCGACTTCTCGGTTCATCCGAAGGCTGCAGGGCTGGAATCGTACAAGGCGGTGTTCAAGCCCGACGATCCCAAAACCGACCTTTACCCGCAGAACGACTCACGCGAGGAGTGGGTCGGCGTGGGTGCGCAGCGCAAGGTCCTCATCCTGACCTCGAAGCAGCGTGACGCGTCATACCTGGCGACCGTCGTGCGCCGGATGGGCCTGGAGCCCGAGGTCGTGACGGTAACGCGCGGGCGATGGGACGGCAGCCTCAAGGGTTACAACGCCGTCGTTCTTAACAATCTGGAAAGCCAACGGCTCGCGCCCGCGGCGCAGAACGCGATGGTGGCATATGTCGAGCGCGGCGGGTCGCTTGCGATGGTGGGTGGCGACCAAAGCTTCGGTCTGGGCGGCTACCAGTCCACTCCGATTGCCAAGGTGATGCCCGTCATCATGAAGCCGCCCGAGCACAAGGAACGCAAGCGCGCGCTGATCCTGGTCATCGACAAGTCGGGCTCGATGGGCCGCAACCACAAGCTCGAGTACGCCAAGGCCGCCGCCGAGACAGTGACCCAATCGCTCAAGCCGAGCGACCTGCTGGGCGTGATCGGATTCGACTCGCAGCCGTTCGTGGTCGTGCCACTCGAACCGCTGAGCAAGAGCAAACCGTACCTCGACCAGATGGTGAACAGGCTAAAGGCGCAGGGACGCACCTTCCTGCTTCCCGCACTCAAGCAGGCCGAACGCTCGCTCGCCCAAAGCGGCGCGTCAGTGAAGCACGTCGTAATCCTGACCGACGGCGAGACCGGCGGCACTACCGACATGTACTACAGCCTGGTCTCGTACATGTATCACAACCTCGGAATCAGCATTTCGACCATCGCCATCGGGCGTCAGGCGAACATCCCGCTGCTACAGGCGATCGCCAAGTACGGCGGCGGCGGATTCTATCAGACCGACAGCCCCAGCAATCTGCCCAAGATTGTGCTTAACGATTTCAAGCAGCGCGGCGGCCAGACAACGATGGTCCAGAAGGAATTCGTGCCGCGCACAGCGGGCCGCGACCCCATGCTCAAGGAGTACGCGGGACGGCGACTGCCCGCTATCAGGGGTTACGTCGCAACTCAGCTTCGCCCGCGTGCCCGGCTCGACGCGTATATCGATCGCAACGGCACCAGCGAACCGATAATCGCAAGCTGGAAGTACGGCGGTGGCAAAGCGCTCGCGGTGACGACGGACGCAAGCGGGCGATGGTCGGGCAACTGGATTTCCGACCACGTATTCGCGCCCATCTGGAGCCGGATTTTCGCGTGGATGACACCCCAGACCGCCCAGGAGCAGAGTATTCAGGTCGCTCTCGGCTACGAGTCAGGCCGAATCCGCATGAAACTTACCGACTACAGCGAGCATCCGGGCTTCGGAACCCATCCGATTACGGCGACGATTACGCGCCCGGGAGGAAACCGGGCGGAAGTCGCGCTTTCCGAAGTCGCGCCCGGAGAGCTTTCCGCCGCTATCGACGCGCCCAAGCCCGGGACCTATTACATCGACATCCGCTCCTCTGATCCGAAGCGCGAGAAATTCCCGCCGCTGGCCTACACGGTCAGCCCCGCGTCGAACGCGGAAATTCCGCATCCGACGCCCAACTACAGCCTGCTGGAACAACTCGCCTCGGCGACCGGCGGACGTCTCAACCCCTCCATTGCCGACCTCGCGCTCAGCCGCCCGACGATCGAGCGGAAAATGTCGCTCGACTGGTATATAGTCCTCGCAGCGATGCTTCTGCTTATTGGCGAAGCCCTGATTCGACGGCTCACGGTCTGATCAAAGCCTGACCTACGGTTAATCGCGATGGACGACAAGCCGGTTCTGGCCGATCACAACGTCCAACATCGGTATCCGCACGAAATCCGCTACTGCCCGCTATGCGGTGACGCGATGCGCGAGCGGACGGTTCTGCCCGACAACAAGCCGGTCAAAGTGTGCGCGGGATGCGGATTCGTGTATTTTCAAGGGCCCAAACTGGTCGCCGGATGCCTGGTCGAGTGCGAACGTCGCGTGCTTCTGCTGCGCCGTGGAATCGAGCCGTCGTTGGGGCTCTGGACTTTCCCCGGCGGCTACGTCGACCTTGGCGAGACGCCGCCGCAGGCCGCCCTTCGGGAAACCGAAGAGGAAGTCGGAATGAGCGTTGCGCTGGGAGCACTGCTCGGGATTTACGCGGACCCCGACCGTCCGCTTGCCGCAATTGCGGTCTACCTGGCCGATCCCGGCCCCGAACCGCCGGGACTTTCCGCCGAAGCCACCCAGGTATCGTATTTCGCGCCCCATGAAATCCCGTGGGCGGAACTTGCCTTCCGAACCACCCGCGACGCCCTTATCGATTGGGTGGAGCGGCTCAAATCCCGCTAAAACTCTACATTGTTTCCGTCTCCATCCATGCCTAAGCGGCAGGCGTTCGACCAAGCGTAATTTTGCATTAGCGCTTCACACTAAATTTTGCTAAAAGATTAATGCTACGGCCCGCCGGTGGCCATCGGACTCGTCAAGAGTCGGAGGTGTACCATGGAACGGGTGGAAGTGGTTGGTGCCAATACGTTTGTGCTTCGCACGCAGCAGCTTGGACCCAATTCTTGGTCTTGCGACGTGTTTCGCAGGCGTCCCGAAGAAGGCGACGAAACCTTCCTTCTGAAAGACTTCGGTGAGAGTGAACTTGAGGCGTTTGCGATGGCTCTGAGCAACGCCAACAATTAGCTACAGGAATCAGCCCGATAAGTTTTCAAACAATCTCCGATTCGTCTCCGCGACCCGACGCAGGTTTCGGTCCCTGCCGTTTGAACTCGCGCTCGATTGACTGGATAGTGTCGGCTTCGTCTGCGCCTTTGTCGCTGCGGATTGCCA